>JAYZWP010000404.1:0-5092 GCA_036142245.1 Pseudomonadota bacterium
CCAGCAGGTCATTGGTCACCCGGAAGTTGCCATAGTACTCGTCGATTTCCGCTTGGAGCAGTGCGACCCGGTGAGCGGCACGCTGCAGGCGTTTGGTAGTCCGCACGATGCCGACGTAGTCCCACATGAAGCGACGCAGTTCGTCCCAGTTGTGGGAGACCACCACTTCTTCGTCGGAATCGGTCACCTGGCTTTCGTCCCACGGCGGCAGCACCGCGGTGCTGTTCCGCTGTGACGTTTCCGCCGGACTCTGGTCAATGTGGCGCGCGCATGCCTGGGCAAAAACCAGACATTCCAGCAACGAGTTGCTGGCGAGCCGGTTGGCGCCATGCAGGCCGGTATACGCGCACTCACCGATGGCGTAGAGACCGGGCAGGTCAGTCTGGGCGTTCAAGTCGGTTACGATGCCGCCGCAGGTGTAGTGGGCCGCGGGCACCACCGGTACGGCCGCCGTGGTGAGATCGAAACCGTACTCCAGACACCGCGCGACCAATGTCGGGAAATGCGTACGGGTGAACTCCGGCGGTTTATGGCTGATGTCAAGGAGAACGAAATCGAGGCCGTGCTGTTTCATCTCTGAATCTATGGCCCGCGCCACGACGTCACGAGGCGCCAGTTCGCCGCGTTCGTCGTGATCCGGCATGAACCGGTGGCCGTCAGGCCGCTTTAAAACGGCACCTTCGCCCCGCAGCGCTTCGCTCAGTAAAAAGGACTTGGCCTGCGGATGGTAGAGGCAGGTGGGATGAAACTGAATGAATTCCAGATTTCCTACCCGGCAGCCGGCACGCCACGCCATGGCGATGCCGTCTCCCGTCGCGACGTCCGGATTGCTCGTGTACAGGTAGGCCTTACTGGCGCCGCCGGTCGCAAGCACGGTATGCGCTGCGCGCACTGTGATCACCCGGCCATGTTTGCGATCAAACAGGTAGCCACCCAGACACCGGTTGGCCATGTCGCTGCCCGGCAGATGGCGTTCGGCGGTGATCAGGTCCACCGCGTTGTGGTAATCCAGCACACGAATGCGAGGATGCAGACGCACCCGTTGTTCCAGTGTCTGGACGATCGCCCGCCCGGTCGCGTCCGCGGCGTGAATGATGCGACGGTGGGCATGCCCGCCCTCCCGGTTGAGGTGATAGCTGCCGAAATCACCGGAGTACGGCGGGCCGGGATGGCGTGTGAAATCCACTCCCTGGTCGATCAGCCAGCGGATGCAGTGACGACCCTGCTCGACGACATGGCGCACCACCGTCTCGTCACACAGACCGGCTCCTGCCTCCAAAGTGTCCATCAGGTGGGCGTCGATGGAGTCCTTGTCGGTGAGAACCGCAGCGACACCGCCTTGAGCGTAAAGGCTGGCGCCATCCCGCAGTGGCCCTTTGGCCACCAAAAAAATGGAATGTTGGTCGGCCAGTTGCAGTGCCAGACTCAAACCCGCTGCGCCGGCGCCTATGATCATGACGTCACAGCCGTGGGATTGCGTTGACAAGGGTATGGCCTCCGACTGGGCTCGGCTGCTACCATGGCGCGCCGATAAGGGCTTGAATTCTAACAATCGGGCCCGATTTCCACATAAAAAGTAGCGTCTCGGCGAACTTCGGTGCGCGGCGCGTGTCTTTCCTTCATGCTTTCGAGTCCTGCGGGGGCTTGAGAGCGGCAGCAACGGAACATGGAAGAGGCAGAGGTCGACCGACAGATCGTCGCCAGAGTACAGCGTGGGGACAAACAGGCATTTAACCTCCTGGTTTCCAAATATCAGATTCGTATCGCGAAGCTGGTATCACGGTTTATATCTGATGACGCTGAAGTCGCCGATGTCACGCAAGAGGCATTCATCAAGGCTTATCGGGCACTGCCGAACTTTCGAGGTGACAGTGCGTTCTATACGTGGTTGTATCGCATCGCCATCAATGCCGCGAAAAATCATCTTGTCGCGGTCCGCAGGCGCCCGCCACGTACCGACATCGATGTTTCCGGCGGCGAGCCGAATGAACAAGGGTTCGAATTGGTCGACGAAACAACGCCTGAGGGTCATGCCTCCACGGCGGAGTTGCGGCAGTTGATCATCGATACGCTTGATGGATTGCCCAAGGAACTGCGCACCGCAGTGGTGTTGTGCGAGATCGAAGGACTCAGTTACGACGAGATCGCCCAGGCCATGGACTGCCCCGTCGGGACAGTGAGGTCCAGGATTTTTCGTGCCCGCCAGGCGCTGGAGGAGAAGATCAGGCCCATGCTGTCTGGCGACATACCCGACGAGGAGGCTGTATGACCAGCAATGTCGATGAGCAACTCTCCGCTCTGATGGATGGCGAACTGGAGCAACGACAGCGCGATGCCGTTCTGTCCACTCTGGCCGATGAACGGGAGCTGCGAAGCACATGGCGTAATTACCACCTCATTGGTGATGCGTTGCGGGGTGAAGAGAGACATTTGCTGGTAGACGTTGCCGCCGCGACGCGCCGGGAACTCGATACGCTCCCCACGGTCCTGGCACCCAGGTGGTCTCAGCCGCGAATCAAGAGGATGGCCCGACCACTGGCGGGAACGGCCATTGCCGCTTCCGTAGCGGTAGCCACAGTGCTCGGGTGGGAACGAATCGGAGCGCTCTCCACGGCGCAGGACGCAGCACAAATGGCTGATGCCACCGTCGTCGAGCCAGGCCGTCAGCTCTCGGCCGCGCAGGACGCCGATATGGCGCAACTTGCGTTGCCGGAATTGACCGACGCCGAACTGCAGCGGCAGGAGGCCTATTTGGTTCAGCACATCGCGCGAACGCCGGCGGACGGCATACCAGGCGTCATGAAAGCAACCCGTGTGGTGAGCGTCGGCAAATGATTTCCTCGATCGCGGTCGCAGGAATCGTGCTCGCAACGGCCGGCGTTATGGCAGACCGGTCGGACCCCTACTCCTGGTTGGAGAGGATGGCTCGCGCGGCTCAAGAAGTGAATTACGTGGGCGATTTTGCGTACGTGCGCGACGGGGTGCTCGAAACCATGCAGGTGGTTCATGCGGTGGACGAACAGGGGGAGCACGAGCGCTTGACCACCCTCGACGGTCCTCGGCGGGAATACCTGCGTGATGGCGGCGAAGTACGGTGCCTGTTGTCCGATGAGAACACTATCAGTGTGCATGAGGCGGCGTTGGACCAGAACTTTTCGCTCGAATTTCCACGCAGGCTCGGTCGCCTGCCCGAGCTGTACGAAGCCCGCCTGGGTCCCCAGGACAGGGTTGCCTCACGAGTGACGCAGATCGTGGAGGTGCGCCCCACCGACGAGTATCGCTTCGGTTTCCGTCTCTGGGCGGATATCGAGACCGGACTGCTGCTGCGGGCATCGGTGTTGGACTCGAATGAAGCGGTGATGGAGCAGTTCAGCTTTACCCGGATCGACTACCCGGATACGGTGCCGGCGGAGTGGTGGCGTCCGCAGGACTTGGCCGAGTTCTCGGATATCCCCGATGTTGCGCAAGCTGACTCCGAGCCCAGGGAGATTGTTGCCGAGCCGGACAGGGCCGAGTGGATTATCGGTACCCTGCCGGCCGGGTTCAGTCAGCATCGACATTTTCGTCGCCAGAGCGCTGAAGGTGCTTCGGAGCATCTGGTGTTTTCCGACGGCATCGCATCGGTTTCCGTTTTTGTCGAACCGATCGCGAACGGCACCGCCCGATTCGTGGGCCGTTCCAATATCGGAATCGTCAATGTCCAGTCCGATGTGGTGGGAAGCCATCAGGTGACGCTGATGGGCGAAGTCCCTCCGGTGACCTTGGATGCGATTCGCGCTTCCCTGCAACCCGTTGACGCGCGCTGATAACTCCACCGCCGCCAAGCTGCGACCGTTACCGTCGATCGGCCGGTTCAAGCTGGTCGGATCGGCTTGCGGCTTCTTAACCCTCAGGAACACCATGAATCTGATATCGATGACGCGTATCGCCCTGTTGCCCTTGCTTGTTCTCACCATCGGTGGCGCACCCGCTTATGCCGCCAAGCTGCCGGATTTCGCCGATCTGGCAGAGCAGCAGAGCGCCGCGGTCGTGAACATCAGTACCAAGCAGACCGTGACGCGGCGCGCTCCGGCGCCGTTCAACATGCCGCAGATGCCGGAGGGCAGTCCGTTCGAGGATTTCTTTCGGCACTTTTTCGGCCCTGACGGACAACCCGAGCAGCGTTCCTTCGAAACTCAGTCTCTCGGATCGGGATTCATCGTGTCGGCGGATGGCTATGTCTTGACGAATCATCACGTCGTGGCAAGCGCCGATGAGATCGTCGTCCGCCTGGTGGATCGGCGCGAGTATCTGGCGGAGCTGGTGGGTTCCGACGCGCGCAGCGATATCGCGGTGCTGAAGCTGGAAGCTACCGATTTGCCGACCGTGAAGATCGGGTCGGTCGACGAGGTCCGCGTCGGCGAATGGGTCCTCGCCATCGGCAGCCCGTTCGGTTTTGACCACAGCGTTACCGCCGGTATCGTCAGCGCGACCGGTCGGTCGTTGCCGAAA
The DNA here is from genome assembly GCA_036142245.1 of Pseudomonadota bacterium. Lineage (GTDB taxonomy): Bacteria > Pseudomonadota > Gammaproteobacteria > Immundisolibacterales > Immundisolibacteraceae > JAYZWP01. The sequence goes on from JAYZWP010000404.1 coordinate 4,492, forward strand.
GACAGTTACGTGCCGTTCATCCAGACCGATGTGGCGATCAATCCAGGTAATTCCGGTGGTCCGTTGTTCAACATGGACGGGGAGGTGATCGGCGTTAATTCCCAGATATACAGCCGTACCGGCGGTTTCATGGGGTTGTCGTTCGCCATACCGATCGACGTCGCCATGGAAGTCGTGGATCAGATCAAGGAACGCGGCTACGTATCACGCGGCTGGCTGGGTGTGCTGATCCAGGACGTAACCCGCGAGTTGGCGGAATCCTTTGGCATGAAACAGCCCCGTGGCGCGCTGGTGGCCAAAGTGGTGCCGGATAGCCCGGCGGACAAAGCGGGTATTCAGGTGGGAGACATCATTCTGGAGTTCAACGACACGGAAATTGTCTATTCCAGTGACCTCCCGCCCCTGGTGGGACGTAGCCCGGTCGGCACCAAGTCCGACGTCGGTATCTTGCGGTCCGGTAAACGCAGGACCGTGACGGTAACCATCCAGGAACTCGAGGAAGAGGTCGACGAATCATCGCGTCCGGCGCGCGAACGGTCCGGCGGTAGCGAGCAGATGTTGGGTCTCGTGGTGTCGGACCTGACCGAAGCACAGCGGGACA
>JAYZWP010000405.1:0-3716 GCA_036142245.1 Pseudomonadota bacterium
CGCCGCCAGCCGCCCGGCGCGCGCGACGAATTCTCGCGGCCGCGTTACCAATTGCCGGAAAAAGCCTGGGGGAAAACCCGGTGGAATAGGCGCGCTAGTTTAGCGGATCGCTGGAACGGCCAACAAGCACCAAACGCAGGCCGGTTGCCCCCACCGAACAGGGAGCTGACGTCGGTCAAGGTTTCAAGGCGCCACCAGACGCCACCGCCGGTGCAACAAACCGTTCGACCTGCAAGCGACCGGCACACTCCGCCACCGAAACTGCCGGAAACCATGGCAGTTGTCCCAAAAGCGGCGCCCCCAGTCGGGAACCGAGCGCGGCGATGTTGTCAGCGACAAAGGTCCTGTCCCCGGACAGGTCGTTGGCAATCCAGCCCGCTAAGTGGCAGCCGTCGGCACGAATCGCCTCAGCGGTCAGCAGAGCGTGGCTGATGCAGCCAAGGCGCAATCCAACCACCAACACCACCGGCAGTTCAAGTTGCCGCGGAATGTCGGCGACGGTCTGCTGGTCGTTCAGCGGCACCCGCCAGCCACCCACCCCTTCGACGACCACGCGCCCCGCGTCCCGCGCGAGCTTCCAGTAACACGCTTCGATCCGGTCCAACGAGATGTGTGCACCGGCCCGCTGCGCGGCGATGTGGGGTGCGATGGGGGGTTCAAAACAGTAGGGATTCACCAGGTGGTAGGACGCCGGAACATTGCTGTACCGCTGCAACAGCATCGCATCGTCGTTGCGTAATCCATCCGGAGTGACCCGGGCACCCGACGCCACCGGCTTCATACCGACCACCCGTTCGCCCTCGGCCGCCAGCCGGTACAGCAGAGCCGCGGAGACCAGGGTCTTACCGATCTCCGTATCCGTGCCGGTCACGAACCATCCCGGTGACATCATCGACGCCCGGGACGAGTCAGCCACTGCACCGGGGCTTCGCCGCCCGCACCGACCTGATGCACCTCGCCAGCCTTTCGCCAGGCGACACCAAAATTCACCTCGTAGGTGGCTGGCAGTGCGCCCCCTTCGCGAAAGGCTTCGTAGGCGCGCACCATGGAGCGCCAGCGTTTAGGGGCAGTCAGCCCCCGTGGTCTGTTGCGCAAGGCATTCGCGGCGCCGATATGCCGGATATCGTCCAGCACGCCCTTCAAATCCGCGTACGTCAGCGTGTAGACCTCCCGATCCATCACGGGGTCGCGAAACCCGACGCGGGCCAGGCCATCACCGATGTCCTGCAGATCGGCGAAGGCGCTGACATGGGGTTTCGCGTCGGCCTCGGCCCAGGCTGCCCGCAGTTCCTTGAGGGTTTCCGGACCGAAGGTGGAGAACAACAGACAGCCGCCGGGACGCAGTACCCGGAACACCTCCCGAAACACCCGGTCGAGGTCATCACTCCATTGCAGTGCGAGGCTGCTGAAGACCAGATCCACACTTCCCGGCGCCAAGGGGAGCTGTTCCATATCGGCACAGACCAGTCTCGCACCGCGCCGCCAGCGACCCGCACGGGGATGTCTGCGCAACATCGCCAGCGCGATATCCAACCCGAAAACCCGCGCCTTTGGATAAAGACGCAGCAACCGCTGCGTCGAGAACCCCGGACCACAGCCGATATCGAGCACCGCGTCTGGCGTCAACGCGATCTGCTCCAACCGCTCCAGACATTCCTGCTCGATGCGCCGCTGCAGGATCGCATGCGTTTCGTATCCGGTCGCGGCCCGATCGAACCGCCGCCGCACCGCCGCTTTGTCCAGACGAAAATCTTCCACCGCCGGATCGGCGTCCCGGTCGGAGCCGCTCATGCCGGTACCTGCGCCCCCGCGGTGGTTTCCCGTGACGCGATCGCCGCGAGAGTTTCCAGCAACCGGTCCACCTGCCCGGCGGTGTGGGCGGCTGTCAACGTAATGCGCAGCCGGGCAGTCCCTCGGGGAACCGTCGGCGGACGGATCGCTCCGACCAGAATCCCGGCTTCCCGCAACGCGTCCCGCCACACGAGGAGGCGCTCGACACCGCCGAGAAGCAGCGGTTGGATCGGCGTACTCGACGGCAGCAGGGGCAGACCCGCCTGCGCCGCACCGGCGCGGAATCGGCGCATGAGTTCATGCAGCCGCTCGCGGCGCTGCGGTTCCTCTTGCACAACCCGCAATGCCTCCCGGGTGGCCGCCGCTACGGCGGCCGGAGCGGCGGTGGAATAGACGAAGGTACGCGCCCGCTGAATCAGGTAGTCGATCAGGGCGTCGCTGCCGGCCACGAATGCACCCGCCGTGCCCAGGGCTTTGCCCAGCGTCGCCATGAACACCGGCACCTCGTTAACGGACAACCCGGCGCCAGCCACCGAACCGGCACCGGTATCTCCCAACACACCCAATCCGTGGGCATCGTCCACCATCAGCCAGGCATCCCGTTCGCGGCACACAGTCGCGAGCTGCTCCAGCGGCGCCACATCCCCGTCCATGCTGAACACGCCATCCGTCACCACCAGACGATGACGGGCGCTATCCGCCGCAAGCAGTTCCGCAAGCTGCCCCACATCCGCATGACGATACCGTTTGAATGCAGCGCGGGAGCCGAGCGCCCCGTCGATGAGCGATGCGTGATTGAGCCGGTCCTGGAAGATGGCATCGCCGCGCTCCACAAGCGCACCGATCACCCCCACGTTGGCGAGATACCCGGAACCGAACAGCAGGGCACGTTGCCGGCCGACGAAGCCGGCCAGCTCCTCTTCCAGCGCGGCGTGCTCGGTGGTATGCCCACCGAGCAGGTGCGCTGCCCCGGTACCACAACCCCAGCGCGCTGCGCCCCGAGACAGGGCGGAACACACCCGCGGATGGTTGGCGAGCCCCAGATAATCGTTGCTCGAAAAATTCAGATACTCGCCCGGGGGCATGCGACGCAGCGGCGCCTGCGGCGAACCCCAGGCGTCCTGGACGCGGCGCAGGCCCGCCGCGTCGATAGCGCTCAGCCGGTTGCGTAACTCCTGGTCAAGGCTCGCGCTCACGCCACGGCCGACACACTCTTGGCCGCGGTGGGTTTTTCGCCGCCGCCGCGTTCCGGCTCGATACCGAGCCGCTGAAACAGCGCCTCGTCGCGGCTCGCGCCAGGGTTGGCAGTGGTCAGCAATCGATCCCCGAGAAACAGGGAGTTCGCCCCGGCGAGAAAACAGAGCGCCTGCAATTCGTCACTCATGGTTTCCCGTCCGGCGGATAGCCGCACCATGGCGGAGGGCATCATGATGCGCGCCGCGGCCACGGTGCGCACGAATTCGATGCCATCCAGCTCCTGCTCGCCGCCCAGCGGCGTGCCCGGCACCCGAACCAGACGATTGATCGGCACGCTCTCAGGGTGGGGCGTCAAACCGGCCAGGGCGACCAACAGGCCGGCGCGATCTTCACGGCTCTCCCCCATACCGACGATGCCGCCGCAACACACTTTCAGGTCCGCGGCCCGCACCGCCGCGAGTGTGTCGAGACGATCCGCATAGGTTCGAGTGGAGATGATGTTGCCGTAGAACTCCGGCGAGGTATCCAGGGTATGGTTGTAGTAGTCGAGGCCCGCCTCCTTGAGCGCCTGGGCCTGCGGCTCGCTCAGCATGCCGGCGGTAACGCAGGTTTCGAGCCCCAGCGCCCGTACCTCGCGCACCATGTCCAGCAGACGTTCGAATTGGCGACCCTTGGGATTGCGCCAAGCCGCCCCCATGCAAAAGCGCCCGGCACCCTGCGCCTTGGCC
>JAYZWP010000406.1:0-6343 GCA_036142245.1 Pseudomonadota bacterium
CAGCGCAGCGGCCCACGCCGACGCCGTTCGAACTCCGCGGTCACCGCTGCCAGGTCTCGGCCGTAGTCCGCGAAATCCGCCACGTGACCTTGCCCGCCGCGCACCAGGCGCTGTGAACCACCCTGTCCGCGCCAATCGAAGGTCAGGACATCGAATCCGCGCAATCGCAGACCGGCCACTATGTGGTGGTATTTTTCGACCCATTCCGCCCGGCCCTGCAGCAGCAAGATCTGTCCCCGCGGCGAGTCGTGAACCGCCGGCGACCAGCAGCAGCGTAACCGCACCTCATCCGCCGTCGTCAGATGAAACCAGTGCTCCTGCACGCGCCGGACAACGGATCCGCGAGGCGTCCCTTCGCTCATCGATCGCGAAAATTCAGCGGGGCCCGGCAGGGACACTCTGGCCGCGTCGCAAGAACTGGTGGGTCTGAAATGCTTTCAGCTCGGGAGCCACCTGGTAGCGCGCACGAAACAGGCGCTGCGTCACGCCCCCCTGATAGGCGAACGTCAGCAACCAGACGCGTTCGTAGGTACCCGGAGTTTCGTGCGGTCCGACTTCCACTCTCGCCAGGGGAATGCGCTGCCCAAGCGGCGGCGGCGGACGGGCGATCTCCTGCCGAATCCAACCATCGACACCGGGCCCCCGGGTGAATTGCACCAGACGTTGCGTCGCCTTCTCATCCACCAAGGTAATCCACTGCTTCTCTCGTCCCAATAACCGCCGCGGCGGCGGGTGCGGCGCGCGCCGGCAATTGTCGGCTGCCTCCAGAATCAACCGGCCGGGCTTGCGGCGCCAGACTACCTCGATCGGCTCCTGTCCCGGGTTGACCCGGGCCACGCCGCCGTGCAACGAAATCCCGATGCCGGCGCTGCTGATCCGCACCTCCTCCCCGCCCAGCACCGCTGCCGTGACGGGACCATCAGTAAAGGTTCGCTGAATCGTCTCGCCCTCCCCCACCAGCTGTCCGGCGTCATAATCCAACAGGACCGCACAGCCACGGGCACCAATCAGAGCCGCTACCATTTCCGCCCGTGCCCGGCGTGCATCGACCGGCACGAGTTCGTCTGGTGGAACGGTGACCGGCTGCGGGTACCGCAGCTGCCGTCTCGCGTCAGCGATGAAGGCCTCGACATCGCCGCCGGGTTCGTGCCGCAGCAGGCTGCGCCGACCGGCGCGATACAGCGCCAGAATTTCCCCGGGATTGCTGAATTCGAACAGGGCCGCCAGCAGCGTCGCGTCGCTGAGGTCGTGAGGCGCCAGAGCGCTCACATCGAACGATACGGCCGGCGTGTCCGGGCGTTCCGGTGACGCTACCGTCGGCTGCCGAATCAGCTTCGGCATCGCGTCCAGATCACCGGTACCGGCACGTGCTGCACTGTACCGCGCGCTGTCCACCCCGCTACCGGCTTCCCGCAGGGGCGTGAGTTCGTATTTCAGATGCAACGGTGTCGCGACACCCACCGCGATGATGTCGTTGCGATACTCGGCATCTCGTCGCGTGACCTCGATCCGGTGATCTCCGGCCGTCAGTTCCATCGTGACGGGGGTCAGACCGATCACCTCATCGTCCACCCTCAGGGTAGCTCCGGCCGGCTCCGAGGCTATGGTAACGAGCGAAACACCGGGGCCGAGCGGAACCACCATCGACCTTGGCCCGTCGTACGTGACGAAACCGGTCAGGTATCCGTCGCGATACCCTGCCAACTGTGCCCGAAAACGATACTCACCCGGAGCAAGCTCAATGCGGCCGGTGGAAGGTACCGGCCGGCCAGCGTCACCGAGCAGATACACCGCCCCACCCGGTGGCTCGGTGAGTAACCGGACCTCAACGGTCTGCGCAGACTCGCGCGGGGACTGCTCGGGCAGGATGGTTTCAGGTTTCGGCGCGGCCGCTGCCGGCCGCGGTGCTCCCACCGGAGGAGCGGTCCGGCACCCTGCGAGGCACAGGGCGGTGACCGGCAACAGCGTCAGCAGCAGGCGCCACCGCATCATCCCCCAGGACCGCCGAAGCGCCTGACCGGTCCGGCAAACTCCGGCCAGACGAGACTGCCCGCCGGAACCCGGCGATTCAGCGTAAAGACACTGACCCGGCCGTTGTCCCATGGGACCACCAGGTCGACCAGCCCGTCGCGGTTGACATCTCCCGCCGTGGCACCGGCCGTCACCGTCGAATCCGCCAGCAGCTCGGCATCCAGCAGGGTTTGCCCGGTTGCGCTGTCGATCAGGGTCATCGCACCGGCCATGCCGAGCAGCACCAGGAGCTGCCCGCCCCCGTCGTCGAGGGACACCACCACTGGATTGGATTGCACCTCCTGGTGCAGGGCACGCTGCCAAAGCTGGGTTCCCGTGGCTGCATCCAGGGCGATCACGTCGCCATCCACGCTGACGCTCACCACCCGTTCCGGTGCACCAGGAGGCGTCACAACCACCGGATTGGCGAGATACGGTCTGTCCCCTTCAACGCGCCACGCCACCAGTCCGGACTGACCGAACAGCGCGAACACGCCGTGCATCTCCGTAGCCACCACCACCAACGGCTTAGGCCCAGTGGTGACGGCGGCAGCCGCGTAGATCGGAGAAGGCATCGACCGCGACCAGCGTTTCCAGACGCGCCCTCCCCGGCTGGCCAGGGCCCAGACCGAGCCATCGTCAGCGGTGGTGATCAGTTCAGCCTGACCGTCGCCGTCCAGGTCCGCGGCCACGGGCGCCGTGAGGGCGTTGCGCAAACCGACCTGGCTGCTCGACCAGATCTCCCAGCCGCGCGCACCGTCCAACGCCACCAGCCCGCGCTGCGAAGTCGGAACGATCACATCCGCGATACCGTCACCGTTCAGATCCCGCAACAGCGGCGCGCTCACGATGTTGCCCAGATCCCGGTCCAGACGCGAGCGCCACAGTAGTTGCGCCTTGCCGTTGATGGCGTAAACAACTCCCTCGTAGGACGCCACCACGATGTCCGAACGGCCGTCCCCCCCGAGATCGGCCACCACCACCGGCGCGACGACCCGACCGGCCAGGTCCGCCTCGAAGATACGCTTCCCCTCCTCTCCATCCAGCGCGGTGAGATAACCGGCGGCATCCGCCACCAGAATATCGAGCCAGCCGTCGCCGTTGATATCCGCCAAGGCGGGGCTCGCGGGATGGCGCCGGTTGTCGGTCAGTGGCCGGTGCCAGGTATCCACCACCTGCAGCGCGGCGTCCACCGCCGGACCGGACGGCAGACCGCTGGTGCCGGTCAGGGGGGGCTCCGGGTCGTGACCGACGTAGCTGATATAGCCGACGGAGCCGATCACAAGCAGCGCCAGCACTCCGCCAAAACCGACCCCCGTCACCCGGGGCAGGCGCATCACCCGGCGCGCCGCGCCCAGCAACTTGCGCCTGGAGGGTGCCGCCAACGGCACAACGTCGCCGTGCGGATCGGGGGTCTCGAACTTGATCCGCACCTTGCCCAGGCGAACCCGGTCTCCGTCATACAGCCGCGCACGCTTGACCGGCTCGCCGTTGATGCGCACACCGTTGGTGGAACCCAGGTCCTGCACGTTCCAGACGCCAGCGTCACTGAAAAAGCGCGCATGGCGACGCGACACGCTCGGATCATCGACCACGATGTCGTTGTCGACGCCCCGCCCGATGTCGTAGGAGGCTTTCAGCAGCGGAAACTTGCGCCCGGCCAGTGGCCCGGTGCGCATCACGATCCGCGGCTCGGTCAGACGACCCCGTTCATGGTCCGCCACCGCCCTGCGCAACTCGGCGGGCGCGACCCGTGACACCGTCTGGTCGGACTCGGCATCCGGACCGAGAATCTCGAACTCCACCACGTCGAACCGGACAAGATCGCCGCTGTGCAGAACCGCTTCCGACATCTTGTCGCCGTTTACGTAAGTACCGTTGGTCGACCCCAGGTCACGCAGCGACAGCCCGCCATCTATTACCCGCAACTCGGCATGACGACGCGACACCTGCGGCGTTTCAAGCACCAGATCAGAGGAGCGGTTACGTCCCACCACGGCGAGTTCCGAGACCAGGAACTGAGCGCCCGAGACCTCCGGGGAAACACCGCGCAACCGCCAGCCGTCGTCGCGTTCCGGCTCCGGGGTGCCGACACCGCCACGCCGCTCCGAAGCCACGGCGTCATCCGCGAGGAGGTCTTTGGCTTCCATCAACGTCATGATGTGCGCTGCATCCTGGATAAATCCGGGCCGGGCCCGCCCGATACCGTGGTAAGGACGATTATCCTAATTGATATCAGTGGGTTGTCACCATTACCGCGGCGGCCCGAGAAGCCTTCAGGAACCGTCGGCGGTGCCAATCGCCGTGATTAGCGGCAGAATGATACGGTCCGCTGAGCAGGCCCCTGCAGGCCAACATCCCCTCCTAATGCCCTGCCTTACCGTTTCCCTGTCCGCGATCGCCGAAAACTTCCGGCGCCTGTCGACAAAAGCCGCCGACGTACCGTGTGCCGCCGTGGTAAAGAGCGACGCCTACGGACTGGGTCTGGAGCCTGTCGCCGAAGCACTCGACCGCGCCGGTTGCCGGCACTATTTCGTTGCCGACCCGGACGAGGGCAGGCGCCTGCGCCGGGTCTGCCCCGACGCGGAGATATTCGTGCTGACCGGCGGGTGCGGCACGGGATTCGACGACCTGCGCCAGGCACGTCTCATCCCGGTGCTCAACAGTATCGAAGAACTGGCCGCGTGGCGTAACCCGGGAGGCAATAGTCCAGCCTACGCATTGCAATTCGACTCCGGCATGTCCCGGCTCGGTGTGCACGCGAGCGAAATAACCGACATCGTCCACGCCATACGCGACGGAACGCTGCCGACCCCTCGTCTTCTGATGAGTCACCTCGCGTGCGCCGAACTCGCCGACCATCCGCTCAACGCAGCGCAGCGCCGCGCCACGGAACTCGTCCGGGAAGCGCTGCCGGGCGTCGCCCTGTCCCTGGCGAATTCCTCCGGCATGTTTCTGGGCGCCGCGTACCATTTCGACCTGACACGGCCGGGCGCCGCCCTGTACGGCATCAACCCGACCCCGGATGCACCCAACCCGATGCGTCCCGTCGTGCGGTGGCAGGCGACGGTGCTGCAGTTACGGACCGTGAAGCGGGGCGCGAGCATCGGTTACGGCGCCACTTACACCGCCCGTCAGGATATGCGTCTGGCGGTCATCGATGCGGGTTATGCGAGCGGCTATCCTCGTGCGGCGGGAAACACCAGCCGGGTCGTTTTCAACCACAGTCACGCCCCGCTCGTCGGCCGAGTGTCGATGGACCTGCTGACGGTGGAGATCACCCATCTGCCCGTTGAACCGCGGGTCGGCGATCTGGTGGAACTGATCGGCCCGGATTACGGTCTGGACCACCTGGCACGCGACGCGGGTACCATCGGCTACGAACTGCTGACGCGCGTCGGCCCGATCAACCCACGCGCTTATCGTGCGGATGGGTAGACGGCTGTTACCGCATTCCGGACAAGCGGCGTTCCAGGTATGAACCGACCCCGGCGGCGACCAGGGCAAACAAGAAGCCTGGTACTAGCTCGTACATATCGAATAACCCCCCTTCCAGGTGATGCCAGATGACGACCGTGGCTGCACCGGTGACCATGGCTGCCGCGGCGCCGCTGTAGCGCATGCCGGACCAGTGCAGGGTGAGCAGTAGCGCCGGCCCGAAGGCGGCCCCGAAACCCGCCCAGGCATAGGCGACCAGACCCAAAACCCGGCGCTCGGGGTTCCAGGCGATGACAAGCGCCAGCAGCGCCACGCCGATCACGACCAGTCGACCGGTCCGAACCTCCCGCACCGGACGCATTGGCAGATCCACCGTTGCCGCCGAGGCGCAGACCAGCAACTGTGAATCGGCGGTACTCATCACCGCCGCCAGAATGGCCGCCAGGCAGATCGAGGCCGGCACCGGATGCAGCAGCAGCCGCAAAAGTTCCATGAATACAGTTTCGCTGGCGGCACCGGACAGGGGCGGCTCGACCAGGGCGACCCCGCCGATGCCCGCCAGCAGAGCCCCGCTCAGAGTCAGCGCGGTCCAGGCCAGGGCGATACGGCGGGCCGGCGTCGCCTCCTCGGTGCTGCCCAGCGCCTTGAAGCGCGCCAGGATATGCGGCTGACCGAAATATCCCAGCCCCCAGCCCAACAGCGAGACCAGGCTGACCCAGCTTAGCGGTTCGCCCTGCGCGGTGGTGCGCGGATCCAGGAATCGCGGATCGTAGACAAAGGTTGCCGATGCTTCTCCGCAGCTCAGTCGCAGCGCGATCAGAACCGGCACCAGCACCAGGGCAAACAACATCAGCAACGCTTGCAGCACGTCGGTCCAGACCACCGCGTGGAAACC
>JAYZWP010000407.1:0-7157 GCA_036142245.1 Pseudomonadota bacterium
AACAGGAGAGCACGCTTTGCTGAAACGGTTCGAGGATGGTCAGCCATGAGCATCGTACGTGTCGCCAACGGTCAGGGGTTCTGGGGAGATTCGCTCCAGGTGCCGGTGGACATGGTGCGGCGGGGAGGGATCGACTACCTCACCCTCGATTACCTGGCCGAGGTCACCATGTCCATCCTGCAGAAGCAGCGCGCCAGGGACCCGGCGGCTGGATATGCCCGGGACTTCGTCGATTTCGTGGACGCCGTACTGCCGGCGCTTCTGGACGGTAACATCCGGGTCGTGGCCAACGCGGGCGGCGTCAATCCGGCCGGCTGCGGCGCCGCGTTGCAGGAGGTCGTGCGCAGGCACGGGTTGGCCGGGCAGGTGAAGATCGGGGTGGTAACCGGAGACGACATCCTGCACCGCCTGGAAGAACTCTCCGGGGCCGGTGTCCCTTTCACCAACTTCGACACCGGCGCCCCCCTGTCGCAGGTGCGGGACCGGATCACCAGCGCCAATGTGTACCTGGGAGCCGGCCCCATCGCCGACGCGCTCGGGCAGGGGGCTCAGATCGTGGTGACCGGCCGCTGTTCGGATGCCAGCCTCACGGTCGGCCCGCTGGTGCATGAGTTCGGCTGGGCGCTGGATGATTGGGACCGCATTGCGGCGGCTACCGTGGCCGGTCACATCATCGAGTGCGGCGCTCAGTGTACCGGCGGCAACTGCCTGATCGATTGGGACAGCATTCCGGACCTCGACAATATCGGTTACCCGGTGGTGGAGGTGGCGCAGGACGGCACCTTCATCGTCACCAAGCAGGACGGCACCGGAGGTCGGGTCGACGTCGCCGGAGTGACCGAACAGCTCCTTTACGAACTGGGCGATCCCACCGCCTACATCACTGCCGACTGCATCGCCGATTTCACCACCGTCGAGCTGGCGCAGGCCGCGCCCAACCGGGTACGGGTGAGCGGTATCCGCGGCCGGGCGACGACGCCGACCTATAAGGTCTCCATGAGTTACGAGGCCGGCTACAAGGCGGTCGGTACCCTGGTGTACGGCTGGCCTCAGGCGTACGAGAAAGCGCGGGCGGCGGATCAGGCCCTCAGAGGGCGGCTGCAGCGCATGGGGCTCAGCTACAACAAGGTGTTGACCGAATATGTCGGTGCGAACGCCTGCCACGGCGAGCTGTCCGGGGAGCCGGACCCGGACATCGCCGAAGTGCAGCTGCGCATCGGGGTGCGCAGCGGTGATCGGCAGGCGGTATCCGCCTTCACCAAGGAACTCGCCCCGCTGGTCTGCAACGGCCCGCCCACCGTCACCGGGTTCGCCGGCGGGCGGCCGAAAGTGGAGCAGGTGGTGGCCTACTGGCCGTCACTGATTCCGCGGGAGTTGATGACCCCCGAACTCATTCTGCTGGAGGGCTGAGCATGGCGCGCGTCAAACTGCTGGAAATCGCCCATGCCCGCTCCGGCGACAAGGGGGATGTCACCAATATCGGCCTCATCGCCCGGAAACCGGAACTCTACGACGCGCTGGTTCGGGAGGTCACCATAGAGCGGGTGAAGGCCCACTTCGCCGCTATCTGTCACGGCAAGGTGGAGCGGTTCGAGCTGCCGAATCTGCATGCGCTGAACTTCCTGCTTCACGAGAGTCTTGACGGCGGCGGTACCGTCTCGCTGCGCACCGATGCCCAGGGCAAGACCTACAGTACTGCGCTGCTGCGCATGGAGATCGATATTTAGCCGGCGGCCTCGGAGCTCAGCTTCGGGTTTTCAATAAGCGCTCCTGGCGAGGAGCGGTGCCAACATCACCGCTCGCGATCGCCGGTTTATAAGAGATCTGACGATGGCGGCGATAGGGAAATCTGTTCTGGTGACGGGCGCCAGTTCCGGTATTGGATTGGCCACGGCCTGTCGTCTGGCAGCCGAAGGGTTTGGTGTCTTCGCGGGCGTTTACCCCGGCGAAGACGCCTCGCAACTTCAGGATCGCCGGATCACCGTTGTACCGCTAGATGTGACTGACCAGGCAAGCCTTCGGGCCGCGGCTGAACAGGTTAGGCACCAGCTTGCCGATAAGCCGCTCTGGGGCCTGATCAATAATGCCGGCGTTCTCGGCGTCGGACCCTGGGAGTTGGTTGCATTGGACCAACTGCGGCATGTCATGGAAGTGAACGTGGTTGGCCTGATCGCCGTAACGCAGGCTTTCCTGCCCGACCTGCGGGCCGCGCGGGGAAGGATAGTCAATATCAGCTCCCTCTCCGGTCTTGTCGCATTGCCGTTTCTTGGTCCTTACAGCGCTTCCAAATACGCGGTCGAGTCGGTTTCGGACAGTATGCGGCGCGAACTGTCCCCTCACGGGGTAAGTGTCATCGTCATGCAGCCAGGGGGAACCAGTACCCCTTTTTGGCGCAAGGCGGCTCAGGTTGACCTTGCACCGTTTGTCGGCAGTCCTTACGAGGCGGCTGTGCAGCGCGTTTACGACGCCGCGGTCGCCAAGGGGAACAAGGGAATGGAGCCTGACATTATTGCGCGGGCAATCACGGATGCGTTACAAGCACCGAAGCCGCCCATACGGGTCCGGGTTCAGCGTCGCCGTCGGGCGAAGTGGCGGTATACCCTAATCCGGCTGGTTCCCGATCGCTGGATCGACCGGGTCGTGGCCAAGCAGGTTTAATCCGGACCCGGTTATGGCAATGACGTTTCTGACCGGTGCTTCCTCCGGCCTTGGGCGCAGTCTTGCCAAGAGAATCGCCGCCGAGGGGGAGCCCGTTGCCCTGGTCGCGAGGCGCCAGTCTCTGTTGGAGTCGTTGCAACGGGAAATCGAAGCCGCCGGCGGCAAGGCCTTGGCCTTCCAGTGCGATGTCACCAAGCCGGACGAGGTGCGTCGGGCGGTCGCTGCCGCCGAAGCCGCGTTGGGCCCGACGACCTGTCTGATTGCCAATGCCGGCGGTCCGGGTGCGCTCGATGCAGAACGGTTTGCCGCTGCGGACGTGCGGGCAATGATGGACAGTAATTTCATGGGTGCCGTGTACTGCATTGAAGCGGTTTTGCCGGGCATGCTGGCACGGGGTGACGGGCATATCGTGGTCACCGCCAGTCTTGCCGCGTTTCGCGGTCTGCCCGCCGCGGGGAGCTATTCGGCGGCCAAAGCGGCGCTGGCCAATTTGTTGGAAAGTCTGCGCATTGACTTGCGACCTCACGGCATCCATGTCACCGTGCTGCTGCCAGGTTTCGTGCGTACCAAACCCGGCAGCAAAAAAAAGAAGAACCGGCCATTCCGAATGGATCTAGAGCCCGCGACCGCGCGGATGCACCGGGCGATCAAGGCGAAACGGGCCTATTACGCGTTTCCGCGCAGCATGGTTGCGCTGGCATGGTTCGCCAGGCTGTTGCCGCCGCGGATTTACGATCGGTTGGTAGCGGGTAAAGGGCCGACGTTACGCAAGGAGCCAGGTGGCCAGGTTCCACAGAAAGCCGATAGCAAAACGTTAGCCGAGGTCAACGCAGGAAGGGCCGCCAACGGCGATGACCGTTGAGATAGCTGTTGAATCGTTAATTGGGTCGTGCTAGTCACGGTGGCCGATATGATGCCTTGACCGGCCGGGATGGCGCTTCACTTCCTGGGCACATGTTCCGCAGTTCTACTGAACGTGCGTCCCGGTGGGATAGGGGAGCGGCTGATCAGGGGATTGCGCCACGACGCAGGCCCGCATGTGAGCTCTGCCGCGGGTATGCAGCGATGTGTCCTTGTTCCCGTGCGGCCGGGCCGAAGTTCCGGACCTGCCGAGCGAGGAACTGGAGGAGCTGTCTTGCGCGGATCCCAACCAGCAAATGGCTTACCGAAGTGGTCAAAGCCGATCGGGTTCCCAACCCGCGAACGGGTGAATCGTCACCCAACGGCCCGCGTAGACTGTTTACTCATCGTCGGGCGCTCGATGATCTTTCGGCCGTTGTTCCGGCGACGCACGCGGCCAGGCCACCGTGCACCGCACGGTCAAGTCGCAGATGCCGGGCGAATGCGGCCGGGTGACGCCGGTATCGCCCGGATGTGCCAATATGACGGAAACCGACTGGAAGCCAGGGTCGCCAGAATCAGCGAGCAGCGGTAAAGAGCCTTGACCAGCCTGGAGGAGACGAATCCGATGAACGCTCCCAACGAAACCCCGCACACCCGATATGGCACTCCGCTACCGGGCCTCCACGAAGGCCCGATCCCGGTGGAACCCTACGTTTCTCCCGCCTTCTTCGAGAAAGAGCGCGAGCGTCTGTTCAAGCGGATCTGGTTGCAGGTGGCCCGGCAGGAGGACGTGCCGAATCCCGGCGACTATCTGGTTCTGGAACTGGAACTGTTCGGCGCACCGGTCATCCTGGCGCGCGGTGAGGATGGTGCCATCCGCGCTTTTCACTCTGTCTGCCCACATCGCGGCAACCTGGTAACGGCCCATTACTGTTCGCAGGGCAATACCCGCAATTTCGTCTGCGGCTATCACGGCTGGACCTTCGGGACGGACGGTCGGCTGAAATCCCTGCCGGGCAAGGCGTATTTTCCGGATGTCGACCCGGCGAAACTCGGTCTCAAGCCATTGGCCTGCGACCAGTGGAACGGTTTCGTGTTCATTCACGGCGATCCGCGGCCGCCGCAAAGCCTGCGGGCGTTTCTGGGCGGCCTGGCGGATGACATGGAAGGTTATCCTTTCGATCAGATGCGGCGTATCGCGCGCTACGGCGCCGAGGTCAAAGTGAACTGGAAGACGTTCGTCGACGCCTTTCATGAGACCTACCATGTCGGCATGGTCCATGCCCGGTCGCTGAAGGGGTGCGGTCAGCCGACCGCCAGCTCCAACCCCTGGAACGTGCCGGTATCGGCCCGGATCTACCCTCCCCACCATTCGGTGACCAACGGACTGGCGGATGAACTGGTGCTGACACCGGCCGGTGCTCTGGCCTGGCAGCTCGGCATGAGTTTTTCGGCCGCCCAGGAGATGCCGAAACTGCCCGGCACCAACCCTGGCAACGATGCGAGCTGGTACTTCGATATCAACGTTTTTTTCCCCAATTTCTTCTGCGATCTGGGGCCTGGCTGGTACTTCACCTATAACTTCTGGCCCATTGCCGCTGACCGCACCCGGTGGCAGATGGACATCTACCAGTTCGCGGCGGCCGACATCGGCCAGCGTGTCGCCCAGGAGCACACCAAAGTCCTGCTGCGGGACCTGCTGTACGAGGACCTGAGCACCATGGAGACCACCCAGCGCGGGCTGGAAAGCGGCGTGCTGAAGGAGATGACCGTGAGCGACGAGATGGAGGTGGCGGTGCGCCACCACTTCACAAACGTCATGCGCTGGGTGGAGAACCGGTAAGGTCGCCTGCTTCAGCTCTGGCCCAACGTGACCTTGGGCATCCGGCTCCAGGATCCTAGTCCGGCTGCCATTTGAACAGGGCGGCGCCGAGGGCCAGCAGTCCGATGGTCATGGCCAGCAGGGCCGCGAGTTGCACGGACACCTGCGCGAAGCCGCCACCCTCCAGCATGATGATGCGGGCGCCGTCCAGCATCTGGGTCAGGGGGAATATCCTGGCCAGATCCCTGAGCCAGGGATTCATCCCCTCCATGGAAAAAAAGACGCCGGACAGGACCATCATCGGCCAGGTGATGAGGTTCAGCAGTCCGCCGGCCAACTCTTCACTGCTGACCCTGGCGGAGATCGCCAGTGACAGCGCGACCATGGCGCTGGCACCCAGCGCGGCAACCACGAACAGCGCCGCGTAGCTTCCCTCCATGCGGAAATCGAGAAACCAGTCGGTGCCGATGTAGGCGCCGACGGTGATCACCATGATCAGAATCATCCGCGAGGCGACCTGCGCGGAAACGAACTCGAAGGCGTTGAGCGGGGTGGCGTTGAGGCGCTTCAAGAACCCGTTTTTGCGGTAACGCACCACCACGTAACCCACGCCCCACAGACAGCTGAACATCATGTTCATGCCGAGAATGCCGGGTACCGCCCAGTCGATATAGCGGATCGCCTCGCCGCTGACCGGCTCGCGGGTGAGGTCGTTCCCGGACTGTGCTTCCAGCAGGGAAGCGAGTACCGCACCCTTGCCGGAAGTGGGGTTCACCCAGAACCGCCTCCCGGCCGGATCGATCAGCATGTCGAGCTGATGCCGGCCGACTTTGCGGATCGCGGTATCGATGTCCGTCACGGTGATCCGCTGCACTTCGCGCCGTTCGAGATAGGTGCTGTCTGCCGGGTTGCCGACGATTCCGACCTTGAACAGCGGCCGCTCGCCCCCCGAGAAAACCAGCGCCAGTCCCAGCACCAGCAGAATCGGCAGCAGGATATTCCAGCTCAGCGAGGAGCGGTCGCGCAGAAACTCCATGTTGCGTGCCATCAGCACGGCGCGAAAACGGTTCATCAGGTACGCAGCTCCTTGCCGGTCAGTTCGAGGAACAGATCCTCCAGGGTACGCTCGCGGATCCACAGAGCGCTCAGTGGAACGTTGGCGCTCCGCAGTGCCGTCAGCGCTCCCTCGATATCGCGTGTGGAGATCTCCAGCCCCTGCTTCGCCGCCAGCACCGGATAGGGGAAGGCACTGTCCAGTTGTCCGGCCGCCGCGGCGGGCAGCTCCAGGATCAGGTCCCCGAAGTGGGCGTCCAGCAGTTCCCTGGGCGAGCCGCTGGCGATGATGTGGCCATGATCCATGATGGCGATGTCGTCGCAGAGGCGCTGCGCCTCCTCCATGTAGTGGGTGGTCAGGATGAGGGTTTTTCCGCCCGCCTTGATATCTTCGATCAGCTCCCAGAAATTGCGCCGCGCCTGGGGATCGAGTCCGGTGGTGGGTTCGTCGAGAAACAGCACCTGGGGGTCATTGACCAGCGCGATGGCGAGCAGCAGGCGTTGGCGCTGGCCGCCGGAAAGGCGCCGGTTATCCCGGTCCAGCAGATCGTTCAGGCGGCAGATGGCGATCACCTCGGCCAGGTCGGCGCGGTGCCGGTAGAGGCGATGGAACAGCCGCAAGGTCTCACCCACGGTGAGAAAGTCCTGCAGCGCCGTGTGCTGAAACTGGATGCCGGCTTCCTGGCGAAAGCGCATGCCGAGCGGTTCCCCTTTGTAGAGAATCTCGCCGCTGGTCGGTTTCACCAACCCCTCGATCATCTCCACGGTGGTGGTCTTGCCG
>JAYZWP010000408.1:0-3800 GCA_036142245.1 Pseudomonadota bacterium
TGGCTCCGTCCGCCGCGACCGCGGCCCTGAACGGTCACGGTGGTCTCGCCGCCCGCGATGAGCGCTGTGGGGCCGTCGGGGAGTTCCTGGTCTGCGAGCCACGCCGCGGCGTCTCGGGCCTCGCCGCTCAGGGTGGACGTGAGCACGATGGCCTCGTAGCCCAGCGCCTCGGCCTGGGCGCGGGCCCCCTCGACGGCGTCGCGGACGCTGGCGACGACCGAGAGGGTCAAGCCGGCGACCCGCGGGCTTCGTGGGTCGGGCGTGTCGGGGTGCGCCCCACACTCCCCCAGCTCCAGGTGGGTGACGACCGTGGGCCGCACGGCCCCCATGAGGCCGTGGCGCCTCAGGACGTTCAGCGCGTCGGTGAAGGTGGTGGTGTCGGGGGCCGCGAGGCCCGAGCCGATGGTGGCGGGATCGTCCCCGACCACGTCGGACAGCAGCCAGTAGAAGGTGCGCCGATAGGGTAGGCGTGCGGCGAGGCGACCGCCTTTCAGGGTGGACAAGGCGCGGCGCACCGCGTTGATCTCCGTGATGGGCTTGCCGCTCGCCAGCAGCCAGCGGTTGATCTGTGCCAGGTCGCTGGCTGTCATGCCCGGTAGCGGCCGCTCGACAAGCGCCGAGGCGCCTCCGGACAGGAGGAATATCAAGGTCGTGTCGGGATCCCCGGACGTGACGAATCGCAGCAATGCTTCACCGGCTTCTAGACTGGCGGCATCGGGAATCGGGTGGCCGGCGGTGCGGACTTCAACATCCACACCGTGCGGTGTCTGGAGTGGTGTCGCGTAACCGTGCCGAGTCACCACCAGTGCCCGGCGCACCGTCCGGGCACGGATGTCCAGGAGGCCCTGCGCCATGGCGCAGGCGGCTTTACCCACGGCGATCAGATCCAGCGGGCCGGGCGGCAGATCCGGGGCGGCCAGGGCGGTCAGGTCGCGGCCATTGACGGCCCGGATGCCGCGCTTCAGCAGGGCGATCAGTCGGTTCTGGTCGACGCTGACACCCGCACCGCCGTCGTCAGAACTTTGCATGATAGAGTGCCCGGTTCGTTGCCTATCCAGATTTTGTCGATGAATCATCCCGAACCACTCAAGGATCCCCAGTCCTTTTTCCCCGGATTTCCGGCGCCCGCTCCCACGCTGAATGATGCGGAACTTCAGGAGCGCATCGCGCGAATCGACTCGTTGCTCAAGGCACGAGACGCGGTGCTGGTCGCCCATTATTACACCGCCGATGCGGTCCAGATTGCGGCTGATCGGACCGGAGGCTACGTGTCGGACTCCCTGGACATGGCACGGTTTGGTCACGAACACGCCGCCTCGACTCTGGTGGTGGCCGGGGTGCGGTTCATGGGTGAGACCGCCAAGATTCTGAATCCGGAGAAAACGGTACTTATGCCCACTCTGGAGGCCACCTGTTCGCTCGATCTGGGCTGTCCGGTCGAAGAGTTCAGCGCCTTTTGCGATGCCCATCCCGACCGTACGGTCGTGGTGTATGCCAACACCAGCGCGGCGGTGAAGGCGCGTGCGGATTGGGTGGTTACGTCGAGTTGCGCGCTGCAGATCGTCTCCCACCTCAAGCAGCGCGGCGAGAAGATCCTCTGGGCCCCGGACAAATACCTCGGGGACTATATCCGCCGACAGACCGGTGCCGACATGCTGCTGTGGGAAGGCGCATGCATCGTGCATGAGGAGTTCAAGGCCGAGGAGCTGCGTGCGCTGATGCAGGAGCATCCGCAGGCGAAGGTTCTGGTGCATCCGGAATCGCCCCCCGGTGTAATCGGTCTGGCGGATGTGGTCGGGTCCACGTCTGCCCTCATCCGCGCCGTTCGGGAACTGGATGCACAGTCATTTATCGTTGCGACGGATCGCGGCATATTTCACAAAATGCACGAAGCGGCGCCGGACAAGGAGCTGATCGAGGCGCCGACCGCCGGGCGGAGCGCCACCTGCCGCAGCTGCGCCCATTGCCCGTGGATGGCGATGAATCAACTGGACGCGGTTATCCGGACTCTGGAAACCGGGGCCGGCGAGGTTCTGGTGGACCCGGCGGTCGGACAGCGTGCGATGCTGCCGATCAAGCGGATGCTGGACTTCAACGCGCAGCGGCATGCCACTGTTTACGGTGCCGGGGACGCCTGACAGGAGGTGTCGACCGGCGACCCATTTTTCAGGGTTGTCGCACAGCGCGTCTGTCCGCGAGAATGGACCCGGTTTGGAGGAAAGCTGCCACGGGGGCAGTTTCAACAATACAGCGGAGTGAACCGGGATGAGTGGAGCTGAGATCGCCCAGAAGGGCCCCTACGTCGAAGAAACGGATGCTGGTGAATATTACTGGTGCAGCTGTGGCCGATCAGAAGACCAGCCGTTTTGCGATGGCGGTCACCACGGGACCGCATTTACGCCCCTGGCGCACACCGTAGCGCAGACCAAGACGCTCGCCTGGTGCGGTTGCAAACAGACCAAGAATCCGCCGTTCTGCGACGGATCCCATAACGCGCTATAGGGTCGTTTCGCCGGGTAACCGGCGCAGGACCAGAAAGCAAAAAGCCCGGCCAGGCCGGGCTTTTTGCTTGTGCGTGAATCATGCAGACGCTTGGGGCGTCTTCGTGGCGTCGTGGCGCGCCGCGCGACGTTTTTGCAGCCGCAGAAGGCCATTTTCCACCAGCGAGTAGGCGACGGGAATCACCACCAGGGTCAGCAAGGTGGAGCTGATCATGCCGGATATCACGGCGACCGCGAGGGGGCCGTTGCGCCCCGACCCCGCCTCGATGCCGATCGCGGCCGGCAACATGGCGAGGATCACGGTCAGCGAGGTCATCAGTACCGGACGCATACGGATCGGGCAGGCATCGAGTAGCGCCTCGCGGATGTTCATACCCTGTTCCCGACGCTGATTGGTCAGGTCAACCAGCAGGATCGAGTTCTTCGCTACCAGACCGATGAGCAGTATCAGTCCGATCATCGAATAAATATTCAACGTGTGTCCTACCAGGTAGAGCCCGCCGAGACCTCCGGTCATGGCAAGGGGCAGCGCTGCCATGATGATCAACGGCTGAATGAAGGAATCGAACTGACTGGCCAGCACCATATAGAGCAGAATCACGGAGGTCACGAATACGAAAATGAGGCCTGCCAGCGTTCGTTCGAATTCGCGGGCCGAGCCGAGAAATTCAATCGTCAAACCCAGCGGCATGAGTTCGTGTGCCTTCTGTTCGACGATGGCCATCGCCTCGCCCAGCGGGATCTCCGGGTCGGCGTAGGAAAGCGCCGCGTACTGCAGATTGAGGCGGTCGATCCGCGCCGGACCGAGGATCTCCTCGAAACGGGCGACCGTATCCAGGCGGACCAGTTCCCCCGCATCGGAGCGCAGATAGATCTTTGACAGGTCCGACGGCGATCGAAAAACACCTTCGGCGCCTTTGAGGCGGATGTCATACCGTTCGCCGTCACCCGGATCGTCGTTGTAGCGCGCGATGTCCACCCCGCCGGCCAACACATTTGCAGCCAGCGCGACATCCCGGGTACTGAGCCCGAGACTGCGGGCGCGGACGCGGTCGACATGGAGCTGCAGTTGCGGCATTTCCAGTTGCAGGTTGAAGTTGATGCGCCCGAGCCCCTCGATCTTGCCCAGCTCTTCGTTTAACAGCGTGGCGTACTGGCCCACCTGCTCGAGGGACTGACCGCGTACGGCGAACTGCAGTGGTTCGCTGCGTTGCCCGCCGATGGCCGGAACCTCCGTCGGGAAAGCCTGCAACCCCGCGATGCCGCCGAACTTCTGGCGCATCTCGCGAATCACATCCC
>JAYZWP010000409.1:0-3695 GCA_036142245.1 Pseudomonadota bacterium
CGGTGACGCCGTATCGTTGCCCGTCCGGACGGCCGCGGACCGCGATCAAGGAACCCAGAAATTGCGCACTCGCGGATGCGTGGGCCCGCCGGTTCTCACCCGCCGTACTTATCATCGCCTGCGGTGAGCACGGCGGGAAGTGTCAGGAGAACTCTTCGTGCTGCGACGCAAAGCCGACATTCGCGTGGCTGCAGGATGGCGTCGGGTGGAGAGACCTGATGGAATGAGCCGACGCCGCGCGGCTGGAGGCACACGGCAGGGAGGAGGTAAAGATGCAC
The DNA here is from genome assembly GCA_036142245.1 of Pseudomonadota bacterium. Lineage (GTDB taxonomy): Bacteria > Pseudomonadota > Gammaproteobacteria > Immundisolibacterales > Immundisolibacteraceae > JAYZWP01. Next base: position 279 of record JAYZWP010000409.1, read on the forward strand.
AGCCAGAAACGATTGATGGCGACACTCGCGCTCGGCGCGGTGACGGGATGGGCGCACGCGTTTGAGGTCACCGGGGTGGTGCGGTCCGGCGGTGATCCGGTGGCAGGTGCGATGGTGACGGTTCAGAATCTGCTGACCGGCAACAATGGGGAGCCGGCGTCAGTGACGCTGTTTTCCGATCGCCGGGGGCGTTACGCCGCAACGCTGGATGACCGGGTGACCGCGGATGATCTGCTGTTGCGCGCGGCCCGCCTGGGATATGAAATGGCTGGCCAGTCCCGTCAGGCTGGCCCTGACAGCTTGTGGGTCGACTTTGAACTCAGCCCGACGGACAACATCGCCGCGCAGGCACCGCCATCCGCCTGGCTCGGTCGATTTCCGCTTGATGATCGCGATGCCCGTTTTGTTGTCGGTCAATGCGCCGGCTGTCATGGGTTTCCGGACGGCAAGGTACAGCACTTCGCGTCCAATCTCAGGCACCTGGGCGGCGGGTTGCTGGCGCCGCAGGAGATTCGCACGTTGCACGAGAACGCCTGGCGGGCGGCGATTCAGTACATGCGGGCGATGACCTTCTACTACGCTCCGGGTATGGCGCCGCGCTGGGGCTTCGACGATCGGTCACCCGATTTTGCCGCGCTGCTGACACCGGAATTCGGTCTGTTCACCGCCGACGAAGAGGACGCCGCCGCGACGGCGATCGCGAGATACCTTCCCCTCGACTATTCACGGCTCGATATAGCTGACTACGCCGCCGCCGAAACGCCGCTGGCGTTGAGCGCCGTGGGGCGCATCGAGGAATTCGATCTGCGCACCGGCGGCTGGACCCGTGAGGTGGCCTGGACACCCGGGTCGGATTTCGCCTGGATCGTGGAGGACAGCGCGGATCGTCTCGGGCGGTTGAATCCGGACACCGGTGAGATACGCTGGCTGGAGCTTCCCGGATCAGCACAGGGTCCCCAGGGGCCGCACACCATCAACGCCGGTCGTGACGGCAGCATCTGGATTTCGCTGGAAGAGAGCTACGGCATGGCGCGGTTCGAGCCGTCCGACGAGAGCTGGAAGGTCTATCCCGGCTTCGGGCAGGGGGCCATCGCCCACGACACCTGCCTGGATCACGAGCGGTTCGTGAAATTCGACCGGCGTGGTCGTCTTTGGCTGACCCTGATCGGCGAGAACAAGCTCGCGGAACTGGACGTGGCAACCGGTGAGATCCAAAAGTACGAAATGCCGCACATGGAAGGAGAAGTGCCTTTCCACGCTGCGCTCTACGGCTGCGTCATGGCCTCCGACGCTGAGATGATCTGGATCAGCCAGTTGAACGGTATCGTCGGCGGTTTCAATACCCGCACCAAGGAACTGGAAACGGTCATTGACCTGCCGTTCGGCGCGATTCCGCACCGTTTCGCCATCGACGACAACGACATCATCTACGTGGCGCTGTCGGGTGACGGCCAGATCCTGGTTTACGATACCCGGGCCCGGAAGGAACTGCGCCGAATCGATCTGCCGGACCGCAACTCCGCCCCCTACGCCACCACCTGGGACCCCGATCGCCGGGTGGTCTGGGTGGCCGCGTCCAACTCCGACGCCATCTACCGCCTCGACCCGAAAACCGGCGATGCCGCGGTCATCCCTTTGCCGCGCAAGCGCACCTATCTGCGCATGGTGGATATCGACCGGCGCAACGGCGATCTGTGGACCACCTACGCGCCGTTGCCGATCGGCCGTGGACCCAACTTTGCGGTGCGCGTGGTACCCGGTGATACGTCGGCAAAGTAGCGTCGCTTTTACCCAGGAACCCGGGAATGCTTCTCGAAGCGGCGGTACTCTAATGTGATCGCCGGGCGCGAAGACGATTTCGAGCGCGACTTCGATATCACCGGAAAGATCATTGCAGCGGCGCCCGGCTACATTGAGCGCAGCCTTGAACGGTGTATCGAAACGTCGAACCGGTACCTGCTGCTGGTACGCTGGCGCATGTTGGAACACGACCAGACGGTTCGCCCAGGGGCTGGAGTACGTCGTTACCGCGGCGGTTTCCCTGGTCGTTGGGATGACGTATCGTTAGCGTCGCTTGCAGCGGGCGTGGCGGAATCGGTAGACGCAACGGACTTAGACACAAACTTGAGTGCGCCCCGGGAAACCGGGGACGTAGAACCGCTCAAATTCGGGGAAACCTGTGACATGGCGATCCCGAGCCAAGCCCGGTCTCGGCCGGGAAGGTGTAGAGACTAGACGGGCGGCACCTAAGGCGGCGGCGCTAGGGTGAAGGGATAGTCCAGACCCCAAACTTCGGCACCAGCCGGGGGCGGTGAAAGCCGTGGCAGGTAAGAAAATCCGTTTGCCGTAAGGCAGTGAGGGTTCAAGTCCCTCCGCCCGCACCAGGTCATGGCCGGTTTCGGCCAGGTTTCGGCCAGGATTCGGCGCAGAGATGACTGGCCGCCGGGTCCCGCGCCGATGATAATGCGTCCCCACTGCGGCGAAATTACCAAGAGGAACAGCAGTATGAGCTACACGAAGCACGACATCGAGGCCCAGGTGCTGCGCATCCTGGAGCAGGGTTGCGGTGCGGTTAAGCAGGTCATAGACGCCTATCTGGCCAACCGGACCCCGGAACGCGACATGAACTGGCTCTGCTTACAGATGGCCAAGGAGTTCGGGGCCATCATGCTGCACTCCGATTTCGCGAAACAGGCGATCCGGCAGGGCGCCGACGGCCGCGCGATGGACGAGAAGTTCGAAACCATCAAGGAAGAGGTGGCCCATTTCCAGGGGCTTTATAACCTCTTGAACCGCACCATCGGGCCCGACACGGAAATCCCGGTTAAAGACATTTATCGATATGTTGTGGCCAACGTCGGTCCGAGCGGCATGGAGATGGACCAGGCGATGATCGAGAAGAAGGATAACTGGCCGGCCAACTTCGAGTACCTCACCGGCTGCAACGACTATCTGAAAGGTCAGCACCCCTGGGTACGCCGGGTGTTCGCCGCCACTTTGGAAGGGGCCGCGGCCGGTTTCCATTGGTCCTGCAGCAAGATGCCTGCCGATGACGAATTCCTGAAAGAGGCGGCCCGCGTGGAGCGTGGAATCGCCATCGACGAACTGCGCCACGGCCCTCAGGAGCTGCGGGAGATCTGTGAGGACTACGCGCCGGAATTCGGGGTCGATCTGGACGAGATGTTCCGCATGTTGCGCCATGCCCGTTATCTGGAGGTGCGCCAGCGCAACGAACAGTTCCTCCATCCGCTGTCTGAGGAGGAGGTTGAACGGATTCGCCAGTCATTGATGGACGATCAGATCGACCCGATCAATATCTACTCGGAAGCCGCCTAGCCGGGTAGGCCGTACAGCGGTTCGCGACGGGGCGGTACCCCCGCCCCGTTTGTCGTCATCTCTCAATCGTTGCCCGCGTGC
>JAYZWP010000410.1:0-4713 GCA_036142245.1 Pseudomonadota bacterium
GCTTACCACTCGCCTGACGCGACGTGTGCTGCGGGCTTGTCTCTTGCGCGACCATCTCTGGCAGGGGCGCGATTTTTCTCAGCTATTCGCCGTTGTCACCCGACAACCCACGACACCGCCGGCTGACGCTCAACCTGCGGCAGGCACTCGTCATGCGCACTGGGACGAGGCAACGGCGGGGATCGTTCCAACGGGCGGCCGGATAACTGTCACTGACGATGCGCAACCACAGAAGCTGGTGGAAACATTGCGAGACATCAGGGCCGCCTACCTGCGCATACCCTCAGAGTCGCTGGATCGCCTGCTGCGGTATCTCGATCAAACATCCGCGCCGGGACCACGGTTCCATCAGGTAATTTCCGTCGGTATGTCGGCAGCAGGGACCAAGGCGGCCTGCGCGCGATTGTTGGGCGCGCAACTGGTGGAGATCTGCCAAACACCGGCGTTGGGCATCGTTGCACTGCCCTGCCCCGACTCTGCGGACCGTCATCACGTGCAGAGCGAAAATGTCATGGTGGAAACCTTGCACCCGGATGGCTCACCCTGCGCGCCCGGGGAGGCGGGACGCGTAGTCGTCACGGATCTGAACAATTACGCGACCCCCATCATCCGCTATGCCTTGGGCAGCACGGCAGCACAAGAGGTTGGTTGTGCCTGCGGACGGTCCGCGCCGGTGCTGACGAACATCCGCCAGGAATTTCTGGCCACCCTTTCAGCCTGACGGAGCGCCTATGCAACTATCCGCGGAGTTCTACCGACTGCCCCTGCGCTTTGACGCCGAACGCCTGCGCGAAGAAGTGGAGTCGATGGACGAAACCGACTGGCGTCCCCATCCTCAGGGTTTCGCCGGGAACAGCGCGCTGATCCTGGTTTCCCGCGATGGGGAAATCAATGACGACATGAGCGGTCCCATGGCCCCGACACCGCTACTCGAGCGCTGTCCTTACCTGAAACAGGTGATGGCCTCGTTCAATACGGTGATCGGCCGTTCTCGACTGATGCGGATAGAGGCCGGGGAGCAGGTCAACGAACACACCGATATCCATTATTACTGGAGGGACCGGGTCCGGGTTCATGTGCCGATCGTGACACATCCGTCGGTGGAATTCTGGTGCGCCGGCAAACAGGTGCACATGGCGGCGGGGGAAGCCTGGACCTTTGATAACTGGCGCATGCATACGGTCCTCAATCCGAGCAGTCACCGCCGTATCCACTTGGTCATGGATACAGTCGGTTCACCGGAATTCTGGGACATGGTGGAGCCTGCCCGGCAGGCTGTTCGAACATACACTCCAGACGAAACACCGCCGGCTCTGCCGTACATCCCGGGATGGGAGCCGTCCCTGTCACTCGAACGATTCAATCAGCCGCCGGTCATGCATCCGGCAGAGGTTGATCTGCTGTTGCAGGAAACTGTGGCGGACGCGGACCCTGTTGATGCGCAGATCAGCGCCACGCCAAGCGAAAGCTCGCTGAAGCAGAGTGCCGCTCGGCTGACGAGAGCTTGGCGCGCCTTGTGGGCTGAATTCGGCGACACCCGACCAGATATCTATAGGCGACTGTTGGAGCAGCACAAGCCGTTGCTGTTGGCAGCCGCGGGGCACCGGCGCGCCCGCAGCAACGGGCAGACGCTGGACTCCGTACTTGCGTCGCGCCTTGCTGCCTTTGTTTCGGCGGGGCGCCCGACGATCGACAAGGCCCGTGGCCCGCGCTCCGCTCGTGCCCGCCAAACTGTCTTTGACCGACCCGCCTTTATCGTTGCGGCGCCACGCTCCGGGAGCACGCTGCTGTTCGAAACGCTCTGTGAGAATCGCGCGCTGTGGTCGGTTGGGGGCGAAAGTCACCGCCATTTTGAATCAATCGCAGATTTCAACCCTCTCAAGAACGGGCGCTTGTCGAACCGGCTGGATGAGGACGACGCGACCGCCAAGAACGTGGCCGCGCTATCGCACAACCTGCTGAGTGATCTGCGACACGCGGATGGGACGACCTGGTCGCCGGAATTGGCCGCTACGCCGCGGCTGCTTGAAAAGACGCCAAAGAATGCATTGCGGGTAGCCTTTCTTGCCGCTGCTTTTCCGGACGCACGGTTTGTTTTTCTCCACCGTCGACCGCAGAGCAATCTGTCGAGCATCATGGAAGCTTGGCGGTCCGGACAGTTCGTGACCTATCCGGACCTGCCGGGGTGGCGCGGACCGGCCTGGTCACTGCTGCTGCCACCCGGCTGGCAACACCTGGATCCGGATGATTTAGCCCGGATTGCCGCCTTTCAATGGCACAGCGCCAATCAGCAGATCCTCTCTGATCTGGAACTGATCCCACAGGACCGTTGGACCAGCGTGAGCTATGAGGCACTGCTGGATGGTCCGGCCGTCACCATTGAGCTGTTATGCGATTTCCTGGAGATACCCTTTGGCCCGCGGATGAAGCAACTGACCGCTCACGCATTGCCGCTATCCCGATACACGGTCAGCGCACCGGATAGGGACAAGTGGCGACGCAACGAGGCGGATATTCTGCGGGTACTTCCCGCGGTCGCGGATATGGCGGCGCGGCTGGACGCCCTGACGAACGCGACGCAACAGAACAGGGGATCTTGAATGCAGCGACTCGCCGAGTTCCCGGTTGGCTATGGCACGAGGCGTCCTGGGGAGGCGGTGTAACGCAACTTCGCCTCACCACGAAGCCGATAGAAACGGCGCAGGTCCGCATAGAAGGTGCGCGTGCTGACGCCCTGGGAGGAAAGGTAACGCTCGGCGAGGTTCGTGCAGTAGGCTTCGGCCGCGCGATTGGCCAGCCGGTAACGGTTCTGCTCCTGGGGACTGAGTCCATCGTCAAAGGACACGGATCGAAATAGCCCGCTGATGACGGCATCACTGTAGGGCAACCCTTGGCGCTCCAGCAGCCGGACCACCGCGACGAATTTGTCCACTTCGGCTTGCAGCTCTAGATCCACCTGAGTGACGGGCCGGTCGTAGGTCGCATTCCAGCTAACGAACAGGTAATGACTGACACCCTCCACGGCAAGACAGAGGTCCGGCAGGTTCCCGTCGTGCAGCGCATCGAGCGGACTATCATCAACCAGACGCTCCATCAACGCCTCGCTCAGATAGAGCGACATGAACAGCTCGTCGCCATCCTGTTGGATCAGCAGCGCTTCTTCGGTGTAATGGCCCGGACCAGCAGGATCCAGCCCCCCCACCAACTGGGCATCGCTGAACAGGTAGTCAGCGACGGGTTGAGCTGCACCGGCCAACTCGTAGACGCACTCGAGATCCCGTTGCAACTCGATCAGGTCCACGGCATGCAGGCGCGACTATTTTCCGAGCCGATACTAATTCAGGGACTGTTTGCGCGGCGGGGAGACCGGTACAAGCCCTGCAGCCAGTAATTTTCGATAGGTGCGCGGACTGCCTGTGGTCAGCCACCGCTCGTACGCTCTCAGGAGCTCTTCATCGCTGCCCAAGGAGGCCTGGTCGGTTACCTCTCCGAGCAGATCGACAAACACCGGGAAGTTTCCCGCCAATTCTTCGAAGATGTCCGCCAACGCACGCCAGCGGACTGAATCGTTGACGATATCCGCCAGAGAAGCGTAGGCGGCTTCACCCATGGCGATGTAGTACTCCAGATCCACATAGCGGCGTGGAATGCTTTCAGGGAAAACGCCTGACACGAACAAGGCGACATCTCCCAGGCGACGCAACGCCTGATTGCGTCCCTCTTCACTGGTTGAAGAAACCGCCTCGGCGTACATGCCGGCCAGCGGTTTGAGGGTCATGCGCCCATCCGAGGAGCATTCGTAGAGGTGCGCTGCACGCGCGTAGTGCGTCAAGAGATTGACCAGATAGTGCCGCGCTTGCGCGCTCGTCTCAACATCACGGCGATTCGCGGCCTCATCCAGCAGCGTGTAGAAGAACGTCTCCACATTGGTTTCTACCGCCAACACGTCGTTTTTCATACGCCATTCCTCCTGCAACTGAAACGCTAGTCCGGAGAAGGATGGTCCTCGTCTGGACCCCTATTATTTGTAATGCAATCTTCAGGCCATATCCAGCCCTTTGTTTCAGGCACTGCGACGAAATCGGGATGGCCAAGCCGCAGGATCGATGTGCTTGATCGGATCGGCAACGACCATCAGTGGCCAGCAAATCCGTGCAGACCAAACCGACCGTTTTCCGGCCGACGCGAGGTGTTGCCATCACGGCAGAGGAAGGGTGCGATACCGGCAGGCAGCGACCCGCCACGAAAAGTCCTATCTCGCGGCGGGTCCCGGGACGCAGGCAGAGGCTTGGCAATGAAACGCCTGACAGCGTCTCGACTCACGGGGGATGACCCGGGACCCTTTGTCCCGTGGGCAACATAAGGATGCGCAGCTGGGCGGACCGGATGTTCGCCCTCAGGTTGGGACGAAGCCATCACCGTTGCGCCAGGGACGGCAACTTCTACGTCACAATGCCGGCACGGGGTTCCCCAGCCATAAAAAACCCCCGACCGCAGACACGATCGGGGGTCCGAAATAGATGCCTGGCGGTGTCCTACTCTCACATGGGGAGACCCCACACTACCATCGGCGCTGTGTCGTTTCACTTCCGAGTTCGGGATGGGATCGGGTGGTTCCAACACTCTCTTGCCGCCAGGCAAACTGGTCGAAGGCTCTGCACTCAGCAGAGCCTTCAGGTCTGGAAAGTCGTATCTAACGCCGCACCCGAGCGG
>JAYZWP010000411.1:0-5278 GCA_036142245.1 Pseudomonadota bacterium
CGCAACCTCGACTTTCTCTTTCGCCCGGAATCGGTGGCACTGGTCGGCGCCAGCAAGCGCCCCGGCTCCGTCGGGTCCGTCATCGCCCGTAATCTGGCTACCTCCGGATTCGACGGGCCCATCATGCCGGTCAATCCCAAACATCGGGCGGTGGCCGGCATGCTCTGTTATCCGGATGTTTTGAGCCTGCCGGTCACGCCGGACCTGGCCGTGATTTGCACCCCCTCGGCGGCGGCACCCGGAATCATCGACAAACTGGGGCAGCGTGGCACCCGAGCCGCAGTGGTGATCAGCGCGGGCTTTGCCGAGACCGGTGAGGCGGGGCAGGTGCTGCAAGACAGCCTGCTGGAGGCGGCACAGCCCTATTTGCTGCGGATGATGGGGCCGAACTGTGTCGGGATCGTGGTGCCGGGCGTCGGGCTCAACGCCAGCTTTGTGCACATCAACCCGCAGCCGGGCCATATCGCCTTTCTGGCGCAGTCCGGGGCGGTGATGACCGCGGTGATCGATTGGGCCGCGGACCGCGGCTTCGGCTTTTCGCATCTGGTGTCCCTCGGCAATATGGCGGATGTCGATTTCGGCGACATGCTCGATTATCTGGCCAACGATCCGAACACCCACGCCATCCTCATGTACGTCGAGGCGATTACCCATCCGCGCAAATTTCTGTCCGCGGCCCGTACGGCGGCGCGTACCAAGCCGGTAGTGGTGGTGAAATCCGGCCGCCGTGCCGGGGCCGCCAAGGCGGCCGCATCCCACACCGGTGCGCTGGCCGGCGACGACGCCGTTTACGACGCCGTGTTCCACCGCGCCGGCATGCTCCGCGTGGACACCCTGGAGGACCTGTTCACCGCGGCGGAGATTCTCAGTTCCGGCCGGCTGCCCAAAGGCGAGCGCCTGGCGATCGTCAGTAACGGTGGCGGCGCGGGTGTCATGGCCGCGGATGCCCTGTTGGGTGCCGGCGGCAAGCTCGCCGAACTGACGCCGGAGACCCTGACCGCGCTCGACAAGGTGTTGCCGGCCAACTGGTCGCATGGCAACCCGGTGGACCTGATCGGCGATGCCCCGCCCGAGCGTTACCGGCGCGCGGTCGATCTGGTGCTTTCCGACGCCGGAACGGATGCGGTGCTGGCGCTCTACTGTCCCGTTGCCGTGACCACGCCGGACGCAGCCGCTTCGGCGGTGCTTGTCAGTGCCGAAGCGAAGCAGGCCAAACCGGTGATTGCCGGATGGATCGGAGATCTCACCGTCCGTGGTGCGCGGCGGCGGTTGGCCGAGGCGGACTTGCCCTGTTACGAAACGCCCGAGCAGGCCGTTGATGCCTTCATGCACATGGTGCGTTACCGACGCGGCCGCGATGCGCTCATGGAAACCCCTGCGGCGGTGCCGGAAGCTTTCGCGCCGGATCAGGCCGCGGTGCGCGCGGTGCTGGTACGCAATCTGGAAGCCGGAACCGAGTGGCTGGACATCATAGATACCAAAGCGATTCTGGATGCTTACGGCATTCCGGTGCTGCGTGCGGGGACGGCGGCGAACGCCGATGAGGCGGCGCAGTTGGCGCGGCGCCTGGATTGCCCCGTCGCGTTGAAAATCCGTTCCCCCGATATCCAGCACAAGACGGATGTGGGTGGTGTGGCGCTGGATCTGCTGGATGCGGACTCGGTGCGGCAGGTCGCCTCCGACATGACGGAACGGATTCATAAGGCGTTGCCGGACGCGCGCCTGGACGGCTTTGCCGTGGAGCCCATGGTGCGCTGGCCCGACGGCCACGAACTGATCGTCGGCGCGGTGGTCGATCCGCAGTTCGGGCCGGTGGTGCTGTTTGGGCATGGCGGCGTCGCGGTGGAGGTGGTCAACGACAAGGCGGTGGCGCTGCCGCCGCTCAACATGAAGCTGGCCCGCGATCTGATGCGGGCCACCCGTATCTATCGGGTGCTGAAGGGGTATCGGGGCATCCCCGGGGTTGACCTGGAAGCGGTTGCGCTGGTGCTGATCAAGGTCGCGCAGCTGGTGTGCGATTTTGCCGAAATCATGGAATTGGACATCAACCCGATGCTGGCCGGCCCGGAAGGGGTGATGGCCCTGGATGCGCGGTTACGGATCGCCCCGGCGACCGTGACGCCCGCCAGCCGCCTGGCGATTCGCCCCTATCCCAGCGAACTGGAACAGGAAGTGCGCCTCGGTGACGGGCGCACTTTGCAGTTGCGGCCGATCCTGCCGGAAGACGAGCCGCCGCTGCGCGAGACCTTCGCCAAGCTGCATCCGGAAACGGTCCGGCTGCGGTTTTTTCACACCATCAAGGAGATGAATCACCTCATGGCGGCGCGTCTCACCCAGATAGACTACGATCGCGAGATGGCGCTGGTGCTGACCGGCGATGGCAACCCGGGAGAGGCGGAGATTTATGGCGTGGTACGAATCAGCGCGGACCCTGACAACGAGCGCGCGGAGTACGCCGTGCTGGTGCGGGACGACATGGCAGGGTTCGGCCTGGGTGCGCTGCTGATGCGGCGTATCATCGATTACGCTCAGGAGCGGGGAATCAAAGAGGTGTTCGGGGACGTGCTCAGAGAAAACAAGGCGATGCTCGGGCTGTGCCGCAAACTCGGTTTTACGGTCGGATTCGCCGGGGAGCCCGGTGTGGTGCGGGTGACCCTGCCGCTGAAGCCTGTGTCCGCGACCACGCAGAGCGCCTGATCCAATGCCCACGGTGGCCTATATCACCCATCCGGATTGCCGCCTCCACGAGACCGGCGGCTATCACCCGGAGTGTCCGCAGCGCCTGGATGTCATCAACGATCGACTGCTGGCGGAAGGGCTGCTGGATCTGATGCAGCACCACGAAGCTCCCCGGGTGACGGATGAGCAACTGCTTCGGGTGCACACCCGGGCGCACCTGGATCATGTCACGAGCCGGATTCCTGCCACGGGGCTGTTTCATCTCGACCCCGACACGCCGGTCGGGTCGAAGAGTCTCGACGCGGCCCGTCGCGCGGCCGGAGCCGTGGTGTTCGCGGTCGATCTGGTCGCTGGCGGCAAGGCGGGGGCGGCATTCTGTCCGGTCCGTCCGCCGGGACATCACGCCGAACCGGGTCGCGCCATGGGTTTCTGTCTGTTCAACAATATCGCGGTGGGTGCGGCCCATGCCCTGGCCCGGGATGACATCGAGCGCGTGGCGATACTGGATTTCGATGTTCACCACGGCAACGGTACCGAAGCGATGTTCCATCACCGTGAGGATGTGCTGTTCTGCTCCACCTTTCAGCACCCCTTCTACCCCTACACGGACTTCAATCACCGGGCCCCGAACGTCGTCCATGCGCCGTTGCCGGCGGGTGCGGATGGTGCCGCCTTTCGAGCCGCCGTCGAGGATCATTGGCTCAATGCCCTTGCGCATTTTCAACCGCAAATGGTGCTGATTTCCGCCGGCTTTGACGGTCACCGGGATGATGATCTGGCCAGCCTCTCGATGGCGGAGGCGGACTATGGTTGGGTGACCGAGACTATCCTGGATGTCACCCGCGCCAGTGCCGGCGGGCGCATCGTCTCGGTGCTGGAGGGGGGGTACAACCTCGAAGCGCTGGCTCACAGTGCCGCTATTCACGTGCGAGCGCTAATGGCCTGATCAGGCCGGCGGGGTTGACACTGGTCAGGTCTCTAGCCGTTGAACTACAATAAATTCCCTTTTTTCGGGGCGGAGCAGATCTAACCGTCATTTCGCCCGGCGCTTGGTGCGCGCGGCGCGCCAACAGGATGAGCGAGGAGCAGACCATGAATCGACCGACGGAGTTAGGCGGCCTCACGCAGTGGACCGACCACACCAAAGTCCCCTATTACGTCTACTACGACCCGGCCATCTACGCCCGGGAGATGGAGCGCATCTTCTACGGCCCCTTCTGGCACCCGGTGGCCCTGGAAGCTGAAATTCCCAACGTCAACGATTTCAAGACCGTCACCGTTGGTGAGACGCCGCTGATCGTGATGCGCACCAGCGCTGATGAAGCGGTCGTCATGGTCAATGCCTGTGCCCATCGGGGCGTGCAGATTGTCACCGAGTTTCGCGGACAGGCGACCGATTTCACCTGCCCTTACCACGCCTGGAGTTACGACCAGTGCGGCAACCTGATGCGGGTGCCGGGCGAGGAGCGCTTCCCCGAGGACTTCGACAAGAAGCACTACGGCCTGCGCAAGCTTAGAACCACCTGGCACGGTCAGGTGCTCTGGGCCACTTTTAGCGACGAAACCCCACCCATTGAGGAATTTCTCGGCGAGGTCAGCGCGTCCTATATGGCTGCCATGGGCGGTGGCGAGCGGCGCCTGGAATTGCTGGGCTACCAGAAGATCATTTTCAACTGCAACTGGAAGGTATACATGGACAACGACGGCTACCACGCCGGCCTGCTCCACACCGCTTTCCGGATGCTGGATTACGCCGGGGGCAAAGCCACCCTGGTGGCTGACGGCGTCGGCGGAAGCTGGGGGTCCCATTACGGCTCCAAACCGATCGAGGACAACGGCTACCTGAAAGACCCCTCCATCATCACCAGCATGGAGGCCGATCGCACCGCGGCGGTGAATTTGATCCGTCCGGTGACACAGGCGGTGAAGCACCTGAACACCATCAACTTCCGGTTCGGCCGTCCGCTCGGGCCGGACAAGACAGAGGTGCATTACTGCTACCTCGCCTTTGCGGATGACAGCCCCGAAATCAAGCAACACAAGGCCCGGCAGGCGGCCAATTTCCTCGGCCCCAGCGGTTTCGTCAGCATTGAGGACGGCTCGATGTTCGAGCGGGTGCAGAAGGCGATTCATGCTCCCGGTGGGCAGATCAACTTCCTCAAGGGTCTGGCGGAAAGCCCCGACGGCCACTACAGCCTGCAGAACGACGAGGCGGGCAACACCCCCTGGTGGAACGACTACCGCGAACGGATGGGTCTGTAACAACAATGACGGAAGTACTCGACGGCACCTTACTCGCCCGCATCGATCAGTTGCAGGCGAGCTACGCCAAGGCGCTGGATGCGCTGGACATGGAGGCCTGGGTGGCCAACTTCTCCCCGACCCGGGGGCAGTACGAATTGACCACGGCCGAGAACGTCAAGCTCGGATTGCCGGTCGGCATGATGCTCGACGACTGCTACGAGCGGCTGCAGGACCGCATCAAGTTCGTCAACGAGGTCTGGGCGCAGGCGGTGGAGCACTACCAGCCGCGCCACCTGCTGTACCGCAGCGGCTGCGAGCAGGATGGCGATGGTTACCGGGTGACCACGAATTTCTC
>JAYZWP010000412.1:0-9338 GCA_036142245.1 Pseudomonadota bacterium
GTCTGCGCGGCCAGATCCGCGTCCGACATGGCCGCACAGCTGTCGGCGAGGGCATTGACGCTCTCGACGACCCGGCGATAGCGGCGGATCTGACGATCGTTACGGGTGCCGATCGTCCGGCTGACCAGGGCTCCCAACATGCGATCAGCCGTCGTTGGACGGCGAGGTTAGGCGCGACAGTGCCTGAGCCGGATTCAGGTGACGATCGGAACGCAGCAGTTCGACATGCACATGGGGGCCTGTGGCTCTACCGCTGCTGCCCAGCCGGGCGATCACATCACCCCGGCGCACGATATCTCCCACGGCGACCAGATTTGTCTGGTTGTGGGCATAGCGGGTTTTGTAGCCGTTGCCATGATCCACCTCGACCATGTTCCCGTAGCCGTCGCGCCTTCCCGCCCAGGTAACCAGGCCACCGGCGAGAACCGCGACGTCACTTCCGGCGCGTCCCGCAATATCGATTCCTTGATGGAAACTGTTCCGACCAGTGATCGGATCGGCTCGATGGCCGTAACGCGAAGAGATCCAGCCATCCGAAACCGGCCAACCGGACGGCGCGAGACTTTCCGATACCCGCTGGTCACGCAATATCTCCTCGAGGGCGCTGAGCTGATGAAACCGCACGGCGTACTGCTGCTCGATCTCCTCCAGGCCGGCCAACACATCACCCACACAGGCCGGCGAGTCGTCCGAAACGGTGCCTCCCATCGGGGGAATCTGGTCGAAATTGAACTCCGCACCGTCCAGGCCGGCAACCTGGACCACACGCTTGCCGACGGCCTCCAGGCGCAACAACCGCGCCTGCATGATCGTGAGTCGCGATGCCATGGCGTCAAGCCGTGGCAGCGCGTCCTCCGCCTGACCGACAAGTTCACCCTCCATCAACGTACCCGGCACGGGCGTCTGCTGCTGGGCCGTAGATCGTCCCAGTGAATACCCCGCGAACAGCGGCGCAACGGAAAAAACGGCGATCAATCCCAGCAGCGCGGCAAAGGAGACCGGGGTCCGCATCACACGCCCCCTGCGCTTGGAAACCCATACAATGTTGGTCATAGATGGACAGGTCATGATTGATCGATTCGGCGTGGAATTATGGATGGGCCAAACCCTGTTAACAACCTGCTTGCCCGTGGCGGACTCGCCGTCCTGACGCGGCGGGCCCGCGAGCACGCCGAACTTTCGCGTCTCATCGCGGAACGTCTGCCGGAAAGTCTGCGGGACAGACTCACCCCGGGCGGTCTTGCGGGCGGCAGGTTGACGCTGCTCGCCGAGTCGTCGGTCTGGGCTACCAAGGCGCGCTTCATGGCCGCGGAGATACAGAGCGCCCTCGCGGATCTGCCGGAACCGATAGAGGAGATCAAGATACGGGTCGCGCAGACCGCGCCCCGAATAGCACAGCCCTCGGGAACGGAACCGCGGCGCATTCAGCCATTGACCGAGCCGGTCCGGAAACTTCTGCTCGAAACCGGCGAGACGCTGCCGGAAGGACCGATCCGCAGCGCGCTACTGCGGCTCGGCAGGCCTGATGAGGATCACCGGTAGACCCGGGAGCCTACTAGGTTACCGGCACCGGTTCTATATAGGCGATGGGAACCGCCTGTTCGTCGTCAAACGTCACCTCCTCCCAGGCATCAGGTTGCGCCAGCAACGCCTTTAATAGCTGGTTGTTCAGCGCGTGACCCGATTTGTAGCCGACGAAGGCACCGATCAGACTGCAACCGAGCAAATACAGATCGCCGATGGCATCGAGCACCTTGTGCTTGACGAACTCGTCGTTGTAGCGCAGTCCTTCCTCGTTGACGACCCGATAATCGTCCACCACGACGGCATTGTTGACCGTCCCGCCCAACGCCAGCCCCTGCTCCCGTAGCGCCTCGATATCCCGCAGGAAACCGAAGGTACGGGCACGGCTCACCTCCTTCACGAAGGAAGTGGAGGAAAAATCGACCTCTGCGGCCGGCGGTCGGTCCTTGAAAACCGGATGGTTGAACTCGATCTCGAAAGAGACCTTGAATCCTTCGAAAGGGATGAAGCGCGCCCGCTTGTCACCTTCCTCCACCGCCACCTCGCGCCGTATGCGGATAAACCGCTTCGGCGCCGCCTGTTCGCTGATTCCTGCCGACTGGATGAGAAAGACGAACGGGCTGCTGCTGCCGTCCATGATCGGCACTTCGCCGGAGGTGACATCGACATAGGCGTTGTCGATACCGAGACCCGCCAACGCCGAGAGCAGATGCTCCACCGTGGATACCTTGACGTCACCGCAGACCAGGGTCGTGGACAACCGCGTATCGCCCACATTTTCCGGGCAGGCGCGAATCTCCACCACATCCGGCAGATCGACGCGACGAAACACGACTCCGGTGTTGGGAGGAGCCGGCCGCAGCGTCAGGTAGACCTTCTCTCCGGTATGCAAGCCGACCCCGGTCGCCTTGATTGAATTACTCAGCGTGCGTTGCTTTACCACGTGGTGTTGCCGCATCCCTTTAAATGTCATGAATGTGTAAAGCGCGCGGAGTATAGCAATCCCGACGCCGTGGCAGACGGTTCAATCGGCCTGTTTACGCAGAAACGCCGGAATCTCCAGATAATCCAGATCGGCGTCCGCCAGACCGCGGGAATCCCGATCCCGAGCCTGGGAACGTATGACCGTGGGCTTGTCCAGCTCGCTGTAATCGACGGTTCCGGTACCGGTGCGCACAATGGACAGAGGGCGCTCGACCGCCTCCGGCGCCTCATCTTCGGGCAGCGCTGTGTCCCGCACCCCACTCAGGCCGGTGGCGACCACCGTGACCCGCATCTCGCCCTGGGAATTCGGATCGAGCACCGTTCCCACCACCACCGTCGCGTCGTCTGACGCGAACTCCTTCACGACGTTGCCAACTTCCTCGAACTCGCCGATGGACATTTCCATGCCGGCGGTGATGTTGACCAGGAGACCGCGGGCGCCGGCGAGATTCACATCCTCCAGAAATGGACTGGTCACCGCGGCACGAGCGGCCTGCTTGGCCCGATCCTCACCGGAAGCGGTGGCGGACCCCATCATCGCCATGCCCATCTCCGACATGACCGTGCGAACGTCGGCAAAGTCGACATTGATCAGCCCCGGGCGGGTGATCAGTTCCGCGATGCCCTGCACCGCGCCGAGCAGGACATGATCCGCGGCCTTGAATGCCGACAGCAGGCTGACGTTGCGATCGAGTTCACTCAGCAGCTTGTCGTTGGGAATCACAATCAGGGAGTCGACATGATCGCTCAGGGCGGCAATGCCCTTCGCGGCGATGTCACGCCGCTTGCCGCCCTCGAAGGCGAACGGGCGAGTCACCACTGCAACGGTCAGGATCCCCATTTCCCTGGCAAGCTCCGCCACGACCGGCGCCGCGCCGGTGCCGGTACCGCCTCCCATGCCCGCGGTGATGAAAACCATGTCGGCGCCGCTGAGCGCCTCGCAAACCCTGTCCCGGTCGTCCACCGCCGCCTGGCGGCCCACTTCGGGGTTGGCACCCGCGCCGAGCCCCTTGGTGATGGAGCTGCCCAGTTGGAGCACCGTTTCCGCTGCCGACCCGCGCAACGCCTGGGCATCGGTATTGGCGATGATGAACTCCACCCCATCGATCTGTTCCGCCATCATTCGGGAGATCGCGTTGCCTCCCCCGCCGCCAATGCCGAACACCTTGATAACGGCGTTCTCGCCATACGTTTCTATCAATTCAAACATGTTGGATTACCCCGCTTGTCCTTAACAGACCCTTGATTTGTCCCGCTGCCGCGCCACCAGACCCGCTTGCCGAAAACCTCACCTCCTTAAAAATGCCCCTGGAACCACCCCTTCAACCGCTCCAGAATCGCCCCGAAACCACCACCGACCGGCTGCCGGGAGCGCCCCGCCTCACGCTGCTGACGTGCATAGAGCAACAGACCGACGCCGGTGGCGTGGATCGGGTTGCGCACCACGTCGGACAATCCCTGGACGTGCTGCGGCACCCCGAGACGCACCGGCATGTGGAACACCTCCTCCGCCAGATCGATCACTCCCTCCATCTTCGAGCTGCCACCAGTCAGTACCACGCCGGAGGCCACCAGATCCTCGAAACCGCTGCGCCGCAGTTCCCCCTGGATGAGGGCGAACAACTCCTCGTAACGCGGCTCGACAACCTCGGCCAATGTCTGGCGCGCCAACTTGCGCGACGGCCGGTCGCCCACGCTGGGAACCTCGATCGTCTCGTCCGGCGAGGCGAGCTGTCCCAACGCACAGGCGTACTTGATCTTGATCTCCTCGGCGAACTGGGTCGGCGTGCGCAGAGCCACCGCAATGTCGTTGGTGACCTGGTCACCCGCGATCGGGATCACCGCCGTGTGGCTGATGGCGCCGTTGACGAACACCGCGATGTCGGTGGTACCGCCGCCGATATCCACCAGGCAGACACCCAGTTCCCGCTCGTCATCGGTCAGCACCGAATAGCTCGATGCGAGCTGTTCGAGGATGAAATCGTCCACTTCGAGACCGCAGCGGCGGACACATTTGACGATGTTCTGCGCCGCGCTGACCGCGCCGGTGACGATGTGCACCTTGGCCTCCAGCCGCACTCCCGCCATGCCGATCGGCTCGCGGATCCCCTCCTGTTCATCGATGACGAACTCCTGGGGCAGCACGTGGAGAATGCGCTGATCCATGGGGATCGCCACCGCCCGCGCGGCGTCGATCACCCGATCCATGTCCGCCGGGGTGACCTCCCGATCGCGGATCGCCACGATCCCGTGGGAATTCAGACTGCGGATATGGCTGCCCGCGATACCCGCGAACACCGAATGGATCTGGCAACCGGCCATCAACTCCGCCTCCTCCACTGACCGCTGCATGGAGGAAACCGTGGATTCGATGTTGACCACCACGCCCTTCTTCAGCCCGCGGGACGGATGACTGCCGATGCCGATCACCTCGACCTCACCATCGTTCGAAAGCTCACCGACGATGGTGACGATTTTCGAGGTGCCGATATCCATACCCACCAGCAGCCGCTTATCACTTTTCTTCGTCACCCCGCCTGCTCCCGCGATTTCGCCCCCGGTTCGGCGGCCTGCCAGCGCACCGCCATACCGGCCGCGTAACGCAAATCGGCGCTCTGCATGGTGCCGCGCTGTACCGCATCAAGGGCGGTCCAGAGTTCAAGAAAGCGCTGCCACTGTGACAGCGCGGTTTCGACGCGCAGCGTGACACCTGGGCCGCCGAGATAACCGAGCCGCAACACGCCGCGCCCATCCAGTTCAACGCTGCGCAACGGCGGCAGTCGTCCCATGGCCGCTGTCTCGAGGTCCTTGTAAAGACCGAATACGCGCCGCGCACTGCCCTGGGGACCGGATAGCAGGGGCAGGTCCTCCCGTATCGCCGCCGGATGGAACACGTCGCCGCTCTTGTCGAGCATGGCACCGGCGCCCCAGCGCGCCGCCGCCTCCCGCTCCACCACCCGCACCACCAGGGTGCTGGGCCAGCGCCGGATCACCGAGGCATCGCCGACCCAGGGACTGCGCATGGCGGCACGGCGCACAGCACCCACATCCACGCCGAAGAATCCCGCGGCCGCGTAGGGAGTCACCGCATCGCGCAGGGCGGCGACGTCGGTCTGCCTCAACTCACCCTCGAGGGTCACGGTCTCGATCGGGAAGCTCCAGGGGTCGGACATCCAGGTTCCCCCATAAGCCACCACCCCGACCAGCAGCAGCCAGCCCAGCAGGTGCAGATGGCCCATGGAAAGGCGGTCCCTGACCCGCACCATCGTGCTCGCCAGACCCTGTTCCTGCGCCGCACGCCGGCTCGCCCCGCGCCGCTTAGCCATGGCCGCCTCCCCGAACCGCGCCGAGAATCCGCAGCACCAACTCGTCGAAACTCCAGCCGGCACCGGCGGCCGCCATCGGCACCAGCGACCGCTGCGTCAGCCCCGGCACCGTGTTCGCCTCCACCAGGTAAAGCGTTCCCGCCGCGTCGCGCATCAGATCGATGCGGCCCCAGCCGGACAGACCCGCCGCCCGGTAGGCGGCACCGGCCAGGTCGCACAATGCCTTGTCGACATGCTCGCCCAGACCGGTGGGGCAGTGGTACCGGGTGGTGCTGGAACCATACTTCGCCTCGTAATCGTAGAAACCGGCAGCCGGTTCGATCCTGACCGGGGGTAACACCGTCTCGCCTACGACCGCAACCGTCAGCTCATCCCCGTCGATCCAGCGCTCGGTCATCGGGTCGGGTCCGGCAGCCGCCAGCGCCTGCGCCAGCTGGCCGGCCTGAGCGACTTTCGATATTCCGAGACTCGAGCCTTCCGCCGCCGGTTTCACGGCGAGCGGCCATCCCGGCACCGCTGCTGCGGTGGCGTCCGGCACCGGATAGACCCAATCCGGTGTGGGCAATCCGGCTGCCCGCCAGATCGCCTTGCAAGTCGGCTTGTGCATGCAGATCGCGGATGCCCGCACGCCGCTGCCGGTGTAGGGCAAGCCGAAGGATTCCAGCGCCCCCTGAAGCTCCCCGTTCTCCCCCGCGCCGCCGTGCAGAGCGATGAACACGCGATCGAACGCCGCCCGCGGCAGGGCCGCGATCAGGTCGGGCAGATCGATCTGGATTGCGTCCACACCCCGGCGACGTAACGCCCCGGTCACGGCAGCGCCACTGCGCAGCGACACCTCGCGCTCGGCGCTATCGCCACCCGCCACCACCGCGACCCGGCCGTAACCCGGCCCGCTCATGACGCCACCCCGACGATGCGCACTTCCGGCACCAGAGCCACGCCGGTCCGCTCGCGGACCACGCGCATAACCGTTTCGATCAACATTTCGATATCCGCAGCGCTGGCATCGCCGCGATTGACGATGAAATTGGCGTGGCGGTCGGACACCTCGGCCCCACCCTCGCGCTGTCCCTTGAGCCCGCACTGTTCGATCAGCCGCGCGGCGAAATCTCCCGGCGGATTGCGGAATACCGAACCGGCACTCGGCTGGTCCAGGGGCTGGCTGTGCCGGCGCTTGCGCAGCACCTGGCGCATCCGTTGCCGAATGGCCGCACCCTCACCCCGTTCGAACCGCAACTCCGCGGCGATGAACCACTCCCCGGCGGGACCGACGACCTGCCGGTAACCGGTCCGGTAGGCCTCAGGACGGCGCATCTCCCGCTCACCACGCCGGTTGATCACCTCGACGGCGCAAACCAGACCCCAGGTTTCACCGCCAAAGGCACCGGCGTTCATCGCCAGGGCCCCGCCCATGGTGCCGGGGATCCCCGCCAGAAACTCGCCGCCGGCCAACCCTTCCTTGAGCGCGCGGCGCGCCACGCGGGCACAGGTCGCACCGGCTTCCACACGCAGCCTGTCCGGCGCCGCGCGGCGGATCTCCTGCAAACTCCTGCTCAGGCAGATCACCGGCCCGCGGATACCGCCATCGCGCACCAGCAGGTTGCTGCCCAGACCCACCCAGACCGGATCAGGCAGTTCGGGCATGAGCTGCTTCAGGTAGACCGCCAGGTCCTGCGCGTCGGCGGGCCGGAACAACTCATCCGCGGGACCGCCCACGCGCCAGCTCGTCAGTCGGGCCATGGGAAAGCTCTGCACCAGTTCCCCCCGGAGCCGCAAATCGGAATTTGCGAGGACCGCGGCCACGTTCACACCTGCACCGCTTCGGCCATGCGCTGCGGCAGGCGTGCGGCAAACTGACCGATACTGCCGGCCCCCAATGCCAGCAGCACATCGCGATCCTGCAGCACGCCGGCGAGCACGGCGGGAACCTCATCCAGTCGTTCGACAAAGATCGGCTCGACGACGCCGCGCGCCCGCACGGCACGACTCAGCGCGCGACCATCCGCGCCGGGCAGGGGAACCTCGCCCGCCGGATAGACCTCCAGCAACACCAACACGTCCACCGCCGACAGCTCCCGGGCGAAGTCGTCCAGCAGGTCCCGGGTGCGGGAGTATCGATGCGGCTGAAACAGCACCACGATACGCTGCCCGGGCCAGGCGGCGCGGGCCGCCGCCACGGTCGCCGCCAACTCCCGGGGGTGGTGGGCGTAGTCATCCACCAGCAGCGCTGCTCCGCCGGGCACGGTGATCTCCCCGAGGGACTGAAATCGCCGGCCGATACCTGCGAAACGGGACAATCCCTCGGCGACGGCGGACGTCGCGACGCCTGCCTCCAGAGCCACCACCAGCGCCGCCAGCGCATTGGCGACGTTGTGCCGGCCCGGCAGATTGAGCTCCAGCGCCAGTGGCTCGGAACGACCCGGCAGATGCGCTGTGAATGACGTGCGCAATCCGCGCTGCTGCACGTCACCGGCGCGGTAATCGGCATCGGGGTGAAATCCGTAGGTCACGGAGGGCGTCGCCAGTTCGTCCCGCAGCCCCAACACGGTAGGGTCATCCGCACAGAGCACCGCAAGCCCCCAGAACGGGAGGTGATGCAGAAATTCCAAAAAGGCGCCCCGCAGCCGCGCCGGGTCGCCGCCGTAAGTCTCCATGTGATCTGCGTCGATGTTGGTCACCACGGCGATGATCGGCTGCAGATGCAGAAAGGAGGCGTCGCTCTCATCGGCCTCAGCCACCAGGTACTCGCCGGTACCGAGGCCGGCATTCGCCCCGGCGCTGTTGAGCCGCCCGCCAATGACGAAGGTTGGATCGAGTCCGCCACTGGCGAGCAAACTGGCGATCAAACTGGTCGTGGTGGTCTTGCCGTGGGTCCCGGTGACCGCGATGCCGGTGCGCAGGCGCATCAGCTCGGCCAGCATCTCGGCTCGCGGGATGACGGGGATGCCGAGTTCCCGGGCGGCGGTCACCTCGACGTTGTCCGACGGGATCGCATTCGAAACCACCACCACATCGGCCTGCCGCACCGTGGCCGGGGCGTGGCCGAGATTGACCGTGATGCCAAGCTCCTCGAGCCGTGCCACCGCTTCGGTACGCGCCGTGTCCGAGCCGCTGACGCGATAACCATCGCGGTGCAGCACCTCGGCGATACCGCTCATTCCGGCGCCGCCGATGCCGACGAAATGGATGGTTCGCACCCGGCTACGCATGGTGCGCCCACCTGAGGCAGTGTCCCGCGACCCGGCGAGCCGCTTCCGGTTGCGCGAGCGCGCGCGCCCTGCCGGCCAGGTCACCGAGACGGTCCGAGTCGACCAGTTCCGCCAGTTGCTCCGCCAGCCGCCCTTCGGTCAAAGCCACCTGCGGCAGTACTAGCGCCGCGCCCTGCTCGGCCAGGTAAGCGGCATTGGCGGCCTGATGGTCGTCAGTCGCGTGAGGGTAGGGGACCAGCAACGCGGCGCGGCCTGCTACACAGAGCTCAGCGACGGTGAGGGCACCGGCCCGCGC
>JAYZWP010000413.1:0-3550 GCA_036142245.1 Pseudomonadota bacterium
GCGCCGCGGCTCCGGCAGGTCATACAGCGCCGCTTTGATTTGCGGCTCCAGGAAGGGGCGACCCTCCTCGATCACCAGCACCTCCTCGAAGCCCTCGACAAAATCCAGCAGCCCTTCGGTCTCCAGCGGCCAGATCAGTCCCGGCTTGTAGATACCGATACCGAGATCGAGTGCCTGAGCATCGGCAATTTCCATGTCCGCCAGCGCCTGGCGGGTGTCGCCGTAGCTTTTGCCGGCGGCGACAATGGCGAGACGTTTGCGGCCGGGGGATAGCGGCGCCTTGTCAAAGGCATTGGTGCGCACGAAGGCGCGCAGCGCCGGGAAGCGCACCTGCTCCATGCGCAGGTCCATGTCGGTGGCCCAGTCCGGCCAGCGCAGGTGGGGGCCGCCTTGCGGCATCTCAAAGTCAGCCGGCAGCACGAAGGCACCGCGTTCGTCTCCCACGCCGATGGTGCCGGAGGATTCCGCCACGTCGGTGAGGAGCTTCAGCGCCACCCAGAAGCCGCTGTAGCGCGACAACGCCCAGGCGAGCAGGCCGAAGTCGTAAATCTCCTGTACGTTGGCCGGGTGCAGCACCGGAATATCCGCAGCCTGCAGGGCAAACTCGCTCTGCTGCGGGATGGTGGAGGAGTGGCAGATGGGGTCGTCCCCTACTGCCATGATCACCCCGCCGTGCGGGTTGGTGCCGGCGAAATTGGCGTGACGCAGCGCATCGCCACTGCGATCCACCCCGGGGCCCTTGCCGTACCACATCGAGAACACGCCGTCGTAGCGGCTGCCCTGAAACAGGCTGGTCTGCTGGGTACCCCACACCATGGTGGCACCGAGGTCCTCGTTGACCGCCGGCTGAAAGTGGAGGTGATGGGTTTTGAGCAGTTCGCCGCTCTGCCACAGCGACTTGTCCAGCCCGCCGATCGGCGAACCGCGGTAACCGGTGATAAAACCCGCCGTATTGAGGCCGGCGCGCAGATCGCGCCGGCGCTGTTCCATCGGCAGGCGCGCCAGCGCCTGCATGGCGGACAGGTATACCTGCCCCTGTTCGCGAACGAATTTATCGTCCAGCGTGATCGCCGCTAACGCCATGAGATCCCCCATCCGGATTCCGCCGGGCTCGCCCCGGTGGTTCGGGACGTCGATAATTGGAGGCTCATTTTAGACGACCGGCCGGGCGCGACCGTTGCGGCCCGTTGTATTACCGGGGAGGAGTGTCATGAGCGAGTTACTGCAGGATCGGGTGGTCATCGTCTCCGGAGCGGCGCGCTGCATCGGTCAGACGTATGCCAAGGGGCTGGCGGCGCAGGGCGCCAGGGTCGCTGCGGCGGATATTCTCGATTGCGGTGAAACCGTGGCGGCGATCGAAAGCGCCGGCGGGGAAGCGCTCGGTGTCGCGCTCGACGTCACCGACTACGCCACCTGCCGGGCGATGGCCGCGACCGTGCTGGAGCGGTTCGGGCGCATCGACGGCCTGGTCAACAACGCCGCCATGTTCGGCCCCAGCAGCAAGAACCGCGGCGCGGAGCTGGTGCCCTTCGACGAAATCAGCGAAGACGCCTGGGACCAGATGATGAACATCAACGTCAAGGGGATGTGGAACGGCTGCAAGGCCGTCGTACCGGCGATGCGCGAGGCGGGCTACGGCAAGATCGTCAACATCGCCTCCAACACCATCTCCCTGGGTAATCCCTATCTGCTGCACTACGTCACCTCCAAAGGGGCGGTGGCCACCATGACCCGCTGCCTGTCCCGGGAGTTGGGGCCCCAGGGCATCCGGGTGAACTGCATCGCGCCGGGGTTCATCCAGTCCCAGGCCTCCATCGACATCATGGACAAGTTCGACGCCCACGACATCACCGACCAGATGAAGGCGATCTGCTCCCTCGGCCGCGAGCAGTACGCCGAGGATCTGGTGGGCACGGTGGTCTACCTGAACGCCGAGCTGAGCGACTTCGTCACCGGGCAGATCATCAGCGTCGATGGCGGCGCCTGTTTTACCGGAATGTGAGGCACTGGCTGGAAAGTAAATCCCCGTCGCGGCGGTGCCGCGACGGGATGCCCGCTTGTTGCCTTAACCGGTGTCCCGGTCAGAACAGCTTCTGGTGTGTCAGACCAGCCCCGCCTTGCGCAGTTGCGCCATCGCCTGCTGTTTGACCGCCTCCGGATAGGAGGTGTTGAAAGCCTCGCGAATCGGCGTCTCCTCTTCACTCCAGTCGAACGGCCAGGTGCAGTCGAGCAGCACGTTGGAACCGCCGTAGCCATCGTCCTTCTCCGCTGACTTGCGGACATAAGGAGTCAGCGGACTGCAGGAGGTGTTGCGCTGAATGTGGATGTCCCGCTGCGGTTCGCACTTGGTGCAGATGGCGTGGTACACCTCGCCCAGTTTGGCCGGGTCGACATCCTCGTCCACCACCACCACGTAAGGGAAGAAAGAGCCGACGCGGTCGGTCCAGACGGTGTAGGCGATCTGCTGCGGAATGCCGCCGTGGGGCGTCCTGGTGGAAACCACGATGCTGTGCCAGCCGGACTCGGCCGGCGCCGCCACCTTCACTACCGGCAGCCCCTTGTCCTGCAGGGCCTTCTTTATCACCCCGGAAAGCTGTAAACCCCAGATGATGCCGTCGTCGTGGGGAATGCCGAGGCAGGTCGTGGTCAGGATCGGGTCGTTGCGGTGGGTGATGGCGCTGATGCGCAACACCGGACGTGGCAGGCATTCCGACACCGTGTAGCCGGGGTATTCGCCGAAGGGCCCCTCTTCCATGAGGTCACCGGGGGTGATGGTGCCCTCCACCACGAACTCGGCGTCCGCCGGCACGTAGAGGTCCACGGTCTTGCACTTGACCAGCTCCACCGGACGGCCGCGCATGCCGCCCACCACATCGACTTCCGGGTCTCCGAACGGGACCCCCGAGGCGGCAACCAGGAAATAGAGCGGATCCCCGCCCTGGAAAGAGGCGTACTCCATCACCTGCTTGCGTTCGTTGTACTTGGCCCAGATCTTGCCGCCGTGATTCTGGCTCACCAGCGCTAGGCCGGTACTGTCTTTGCTCTGAATCTGTCCCCGGTAGGTGCCCCAGTTCACCCAGTCCGAATCCGGGTCCTTGCAGACTCCGGTGTTGACTGTCAAGGCGAACCGCCCGAAGGGGCCGCCGTCATTCTCGTGGGTACGGGGAATCGGGAACCGGAACAGGTCGATGTCGTCACCGGTCAGGACGTTTTCCTGGCAGGCTCCCGAGTCCACGATTCGAGGGGGGATGCGCTGGCGCAGCGCTTCACCGTAATAGTCCACCAGGTCGGGGTAGTCGGTGTCCGCCGGCAGCCCCAGGGCCACGGCGATCCTTTCGTAGGTGGCGTACAGCCCCCCCACCAGACTGCTGCCGGGCAGGGAATCCTTGATCCGTGTAAACCACTGGGCGGGTAGTTGATTTTCATCGCAATAGCGCATGATGGCGCCGGCCTCGAGATCCCAGTCCACCTCGTCATTGAAGCGGGTGATCAGGCCGCATTTCTCCAGTTCCGCCAGATAACTGCGGAAGTCCGAAACGACCTTCAGGTC
>JAYZWP010000414.1:0-4159 GCA_036142245.1 Pseudomonadota bacterium
CTGATCATATTCTTCATGCTGGCGACCCGCTTCGATGACCCGCGCACCCTGATCCTGGACACGTCGACCACGCAAACCGTCGACCCGGCGCACGACCACGCCGCCGTCCTCGAGATTGCCGGCGAGCGGCTGCGCCTCGACGACAGGGAGATGACACTCCCGCAGTTGCGGGACGTCTTGACCACTCTGTCGCGGCAACCGGGCCCCGGTTTGCACATCCGGGTGGCGCCGCACACCCCGCTGCAATCGCTTGCCGAAGTGTTGGACCTGGCCGCCCAGGCGCAGCTCGCGCGGGTAACGGTGACCCGCATTACCGGTCCGCATCCATCATGAGGCTGCCGACGCCAACCCGAAGGGAGCGCGGAGACGACGAGCTGATTCCGCTGATCAATGTCGTCTTTCTGCTGCTGATCTTTTTCATGCTGGCCGGCACGCTGCGACCTCCGGAATCCCGCGACATCGATCTGCCGCGGATCGAACAGGGGGCGGAAGCCGACGGCGCACCGCCCACCCTGACCCTGGATCGGGAAGGCCGCCTCCACCGCAACGGCAACCCGTTGCGGGGCGCGACTCGGGAGGCTGAGCTCGATGCGCTGGGGACCGCCGAGCTGGTACGCATCCGCGCCGACCACCGCGTCGACAGCCATCGGTTGCTGGCGCTGGTGGAGCAGTTGCGCCGCGCCGGCACCCGGGAGATCGAACTGCTGAACGAGCGTCTTGCACCGGGACAGGAGGACCCGGCAACGCTGCCATGAACCAGGTAGTGCCCGCCGCAACGCGGCGCAGTCATCCGCGCCGTCTACCGGAGCCGACCGGCGCGCAGGTCGCTGTGGCCATGGCGCTGGCCGTGCTGCTGCACGGCGCGCTCTGGCTCTGGTTTGCGGCAGCTCCGGCACCACCGGTGCCGCTCCCGCTCGCCGCGTCGGCCGGCGGTACCTTGCGCCTGGCCCTGGGCAGCGCCGCAACCGATGCCGGGAATGCGCCGTCGCCTCCGCCGCGCGCGGATGATTCGCCCATGCAACCGACACCGCCGGATCCGTCCGTCCCGGCGGAACCTGTCGCTACCCCGCCACCGGTGAATACGGAGCCGGAGGTGAAACAGCCCGAGCCAGAACCCAAGCCCACACCACAGCCTGAACCCACGCCGGCGGCGAGGCCTGAACCTGAGACTCGACAACCGGCTGTAAAGCCTCCCGAACCCTCGGGTGACTCCCAGGCTGGTCCGCCTGACACAGCCCAACAGGCAACCGCCGCGACGACCGACCGGACTGCCGCAACGACGGCGTCGAACGCGCCTTCGCCGAGCGGCAGCGCCGGCGTGACCGGTATGCCGGGCGGGACACTCGACGCGGCCGTCGTCAACGCACAGCAACGTTATCTGGCCGAACTGGCGCGCTGGCTCGAGCGCCACAAGCGCTACCCGCGCCAGGCGCGCAGCCGCGGCATCGAGGGGACGACGAGCGTCCGCTTTACGCTGAACCGGGACGGTCAGCTGCTCGCCCACCAGATGGTGGAGAGTTCCGGCTTCGGGGTGCTGGACCGTGCGGCGGAGTCCCTGCTGGCCAGGGCGTCGCCCTTCCCGGAACCGCCACCGGAAATCACCGACACCTTCCCGCTGACCCTTGTGGTACCGGTCGCCTACCGTCTGCGGTAGATATCGGGCCCGCGTTGGACGTCATTGATCAGCGCGGCTGCTATTGCAACCGGAGCGGTCAGCCGACCGGGGTACGGAAAGGGTCATCACGCCCGCCGATGTGAACCCTTTTTACGCTGTGTACAACAGATTCAGCGAATCCAAATCAGGGATAACATCGTCGTTCAAGCATTACCCATTCGGGTTCTTACCGGCTACTTTCATTACTTTTCAATGGCTTGAAAAGTGTGACCCGTGGCCGTGAAGACACTCCCCCCGGTTGCAGAAATATATTGAACCCATCATAATCTCGCGCCTTTCGTTACGGCAGCTTCAGCATCCGTCATCGACATCAACGATCAGATTGTTAGCGCTTTGCGCCGGATCGTGCGGGCCATCGATCTGCACTCCAGACACTTGGTTCAGGCTTATGGTTTGACCGGGCCGCAGATCCTGCTGGTGCGGCAGATCGTCCAGCGCGGGGAGACCCACGCCGCTGAACTGGCCCAGGAAGTGAGCCTGAGTCACGCGACGGTGACCGACATCCTGACCCGTCTGGAACAGCGGGCCCTGATCCAACGCAGCCGATCCGAGTCCGACCGGCGCCGCATCGTCATCACCCCGACAGTCACGGCAAGGGAACTGATCTCCCTCTCGCCGCCGCTGTTGCAGGAACAGTTCGCATCGCGTCTGGGTGAGCTTCAGGAATGGGAACTGACGCAGATTCTGTCGGTGTTGCAGCGGGTCGCGTTGATGATGGACGCCCGCCGTGTCGATGCCGCGCCGCTGTTGGCGACCGGCTCCCTGACCGCCGAACCGGACACCGTTGAACAGGCGACCCGCGAACCAACTGCGGTCACCACCGACAACCACGAACCATCGATGACCGACAAGCCTTCGGCCGGGCAGCGCAAACGCCGCGGCAGCAGCCAAGCAACCCTCGCCTGACCGACGCGCCGACACTTCTAATCAAGAGCCATGACGCAGACCGATGAACCCCTTATACCGACGGAGCCGTCCCCCCACTCCGCCGTCAGTATCCGGCCACCCCGGCTGGAAGACGGCAGACGAGTCCTGCGACTCGTGGAGGAATCTCAGGTACTGGACCCCAATTCCGCCTATTGCTACCTGCTGATGGCATATCACTTCGGTGCGACCAGCGTGGTTGCGCAGGCGCAAGACGACGTTGTCGGCTTCGTGTACGCCTACCTGCCACCGCAGCGGGCGCGCACGGTGTTCGTCTGGCAGGTCGGCGTGGCCGCCAGCCACCGGGGTTCCGGGCTGGGCACCCGGCTGCTTGCCGCTGTTCTGCAACGAGACGCCTGCCGGGATGTGCGCTATCTCGAAGCCACGGTGGGACCGACCAACGCGGCCTCGCGGGCGCTGTTTCGGGGGATGGGTGAGCGCTTCGGCGGTCAGACCGTGGAAGAACCCTGTTTTGCAGCGGAGCTATTCCCGGAACGCCAACACGAGGCCGAGCACCTGCTGCGCATCGGCCCGTTCGACCGCGAGCGGCTCGACCGCCCGACATGAACCAGACCGCTATAGATTGAGGAGACAAACGATGACAACGCCTGCCGATATGGAAATCTTCGAGGAGCTGGAATCTGAGGTTCGCGGTTACATCCGTGCTTTCCCGGCAGTCTTCGACACCGCCAAGGGTTCGCACTTGTACGACGAACAGGGCAATCGCTACATCGATTTTTTTGCCGGTGCCGGAACCCTGAACTACGGCCACAACCACCCCGGAATCTCGCAAGCGCTGATCGAATACCTGCGCAAGGACGGCATCGTACATGCCCTGGACAAAGCCACCATCGCCAAACGCGACTTCATGGACAAGTTCCAGAGCGTCATTCTCAAGCCCCGGGGGCTGGATTACAAAATGCAGTTCACCGGCCCGACCGGAACCAACGCGGTGGAAACGGCGTTGAAGCTGTCCCGGATGATCAAACAGCGATCCAACATCATCGCCTTCACGAACGGCTACCACGGCCTCACCATGGGCTCGCTCGCGGTGACCGGCAATGCGTTTTACCGGGATGAATCGTACGGAGTCCGGCACAACTCCGACTTCATGCCGTACGACGGTTACCTCGGACCGGACATCAACACCACCGATTACCTGCGCCGTTTCCTCAAGGACCAGAGCAGCGGCGTCGATCTGCCGGCGGCCATCATCGTCGAAACCGTTCAGGGCGAAGGGGGTATTCATGTCGCGAGCATTCCCTGGCTGCAACAACTGGAAAAGATATGCCGTGAATTCGACATCCTGCTCATCGTCGACGACATCCAGATGGGTAATGGTCGCACCGGTTCGTTTTTCAGCTTTGAACGCGCCGGCATCACGCCGGACATGGTCACCCTGTCAAAGGCAGTGGGTGGCGGTCTGCCGATGGCGCTGCTGCTGATGCGTCCGGAACTGGACCGCTGGCAACCGGGCGAGCACACCGGCACCTTCCGCGGCAACAACCTCGCCTTCGTGGCGGCCACCAAGGCACTGGAATTCTGGGACGACGATACGCT
>JAYZWP010000415.1:0-5299 GCA_036142245.1 Pseudomonadota bacterium
CTCAACTCCTGGAAAAAAGCGTCACCTCCCCCCGCCTGGCCAAGACGCGCCGCAACCAGGGCGAAGATTCCGACCGGGGCCAGGTACATCAACCAGATGACCAGCCGCATCATCGCCTCATTCACCCCTTCGAAGAAGCGAATGACCTCAACACCGCGCTGGCCTACCGTGGTCAGGGCGGCAGCCAACAGAATGGAAAACAGGATGATGGGCAGCAGGCGGGTATTGGCCGCCGCATCCACCAAGTTGGCATCTACCAGGGATAGCAGAATGTCGACCACGCCGGTATCCGCCTTCGCGGCAATACGGTCTGGTGCGTGGTCGCTGGGCGGTGTCAAGCCGACACCCGGTTCGATCAGGTTAACCACCACCAGTCCGATGAACACCGCGGTGGCGGTGGTAACCAGATAGTAGGTCAACGTCAACCAGCCGACCCGACCCAGCTTGCGCACGTCGCCAAGAGCGGCGACCCCGCTGATCACGGCCGCGATGATCAGCGGCAAGATCAGCATCTTCAGGGTTCGGAGAAACAGCTCCCCCAACCAGCCGACCGCCACCATCGCCTCGCCGAAATACCAACCCGACACACCCCCGGCAACGACCCCCAGAACGATCGCTGCCAGGAGCCAGACGGCGTGCCGGTGGGGCATGGTGCGGCGTTCTTTCTAGCTGACGGCTGTCGCAGACCGGTTACAGAGCGACGATGTTGTATCCACAATCGACGTAGGTGATCTCACCGGTTATGCCGGAGGCCAAGTCCGAGCACAGGAAGGCCGCGGCATTCCCGACCTCCTCGATGGTGACGTTGCGCCGCAACGGCGTCGTCTGGGCGTGCTGTTCCAGCATGCTGCGAAAGCCGCCGATACCGGATGCAGCGAGGGTCCGTATCGGCCCGGCGGATATGCCGTTGACGCGTACTCCCCGCGGCCCCATGGCGTAAGCGAGGTACCGGATGCCCGCTTCAAGACTCGCTTTGGCCAAGCCCATGACGATGTAGTTCGGCACGGCACGCACCGCGCCGAGGTAGGTCATCGCCAGCACGGAACTGCCCTCGGTCAGCAAGGGACCGGCAGCTTTCACCAACGCCGGGAGGCTGTAGGCACTGATCTCGTGAGCGACCCGGAAGCCCTCCCGGGTCACAGCCTGATCGAAATCACCCTCCAGCTCTTCGCGAGGCGCAAAGGCGACACTGTGCACCAGGCCGTCGAGTCGTGACCATTCCCCGTCCAGTCCCGCCATGACGGCGGCCATCTGGGCATCATCGGTCACGTCGCAGGGAAACACCAGCTTCGAGCCGCAGAGATCCGCGACCTCCTCCACCCGGCTTTGCAGTTTTTCGTTCTGATATGTGAAAGCAAGTTCGGCACCCTCCCGGTGCATCGCCTCGGCGATGCCCCAGGCAATCGATTTCTTGCTCGCGATCCCAACAATCAGTACCTTGCGGCCCGCCATAAACCCCACTGTTGATCCCCCCGCACGCAGCTTCGAGTCGCGGTTATTATATCGGTGCGGGTCACGCTACCCGCTGACACCACAACAAGGCACACGCCCGCAACCCGTTTTGTCCGTCCCGGTCCGGTCAATCATCCGTCTCGTCGCGAACCGCCTCATCGGGCCAATCGTCTGCGCAAGCACGCTCGCCGGCTGCAGCGGAGAACCGCTCAACAGTCCTTATCCCGCCGCCGATGCCGAGGCGAACATTCTCTACACTTCCTTTGCGCAGCGCCCGAAACATCTCGACCCGGCCGTCTCGTATGCCGCCAATGAGTACGCGCTGATCGCCAACATCTACGAGCCGCCGTTTCAGTATCACTACCTGAAGCGGCCCTATACCCTGGTTCCTCTCACCGCAACAAAGGTTCCGGAACCCCAACTGCTGGACGTAAACCAGCAGCCTTTGCCGTCAGATGCTGCGGTGGATCAGGTGGCGTTCAGCGCCTATGACATCACCGTTCAACCCGGTATTCGCTACCAGCCCCACCCCGCTTTTGCCCGCGGCGCGAAAGGCGGGCTCCTCTACCATTCGCTTTCGAGCGATGCGCCGTATCGCAGCATCGCCGACTTCCAGCAGACCGGAACCCGCGAATTGAGGGCGGACGATTATGTCTACCAGATCAAGCGTCTCGCTCATCCGGCGGTCCACTCACCCATTACGGGACTGATGAGTCAGTTCATCGTTGGACTCAAGGAGCTGTCACAGCAGCTCGGGCAGACCCAGGACGCCACGTCGATTGACCTGCGGCAGTATTCACTAGCTGGTGCGCAGGTTCTGGATGACTATCGGTTCCGTATTGTCATTCACGGCTA
This sequence comes from Pseudomonadota bacterium, assembly GCA_036142245.1. Taxonomy (GTDB): domain Bacteria; phylum Pseudomonadota; class Gammaproteobacteria; order Immundisolibacterales; family Immundisolibacteraceae; genus JAYZWP01. The sequence continues at coordinate 2,308 of JAYZWP010000415.1, forward strand.
CTACCCCCAGTTCATCTACTGGCTGGCGATGCCGTTCTTCGCCCCCATGCCGTGGGAAGCAGACCACTTTTATCAGCAATCGGTGCTGCAGGAACGCAACGTCACGTTGGATTGGTACCCGGTCGGCACCGGCCCCTACATGCTGGTCCACAACGACCCGAACCGGCGCATGGAGATGGCGCGTAACCCCCACTTCCGCGGTGAACCCTATCCGATGGAGGGAGAAGCTCGGGATCAGATTGAAGGACTACTCTCGTCCGCCGGCGAGCCGATGCCCTTCATCGACAGGGTCGTATTCAGCCTCGAGAAGGAGAACATTCCGGTCTGGAACAAATTTCTCCAGGGCTACTACGACCGCTCAGGAATTCTGTCCGACAGCTTCGACCAGGCGATCAGTATTTCGGGTGCTGGCGACGTCACATTGACCGCCCAGATGCGTGAGAAGGGCATCCGACTGTCGACCAGCACGGCGACCGCGACCATGTACTTCGGATTCAACATGCTCGATCCGGTAGTGGGCGGTTCATCGGAACGGGCCCGACTGCTACGCCAGGCCATAGCCATCGCCATCGACCAGGAGGAAGCGATATCCATTTTCCGTAACGGCCGCGGTATCCCGATGCAGACACCGATTCCACCCGGTATCTTCGGTCACCGGGATGGACCCGCCGGGATCAATCCGCACGTGTATGAATGGCGGGACGGACGCGCCCAGCGCAAACCGCTGCAGGCCGCCCGGGAGCTGCTGGCCCAGGCCGGCTATCCGGGCGGGCGCGACCGTGACAGTGGCGAGCCGCTGGTGATCTATTTCGACACGCCGGCCTCCGGGCCGGACGCCAAGGCGTATCTGGACTGGCTGCGCAAGAAATTCGCTGCCCTCAACGTGCAGCTCGTGGTCCGCGCCACCGACTACAACCGTTTTCAGGACAAGGTACGCAAAGGCACCTTCCAGTTGCTGCAGTGGGGCTGGAACGCCGATTACCCGGATCCGGAGAATTTTCTGTTTCTGTTTTACGGCCCGAATGGCCGCACTCTGCACCGCGGCGAGAACACCACCAATTTCCAGAACGACACGTTCGATGCGCTGTTCGAGCAGATGCGGGTACTACCAAACGGACCACGGCGCCAGGCGATCATCGATGAGATGGTACGTATCGTCCAGGACCAGGCCCCCTGGGCGGGTGGCCTGCACCCGGTGGATTACGTGCTCTACCACGCCTGGAATCAGAATGTGAAAGAGCACAGCATGGCCAACAATACGCTGAAGTATCAGCGCCTCGACCCGCTGCTGCGGGCCCAGGCGCGACGGCTCTGGAATCGCCCCGTCTGGTGGCCCCTGGGGCTGGTGACGTTTCTCATCGTCGCAGCGCTACTGCCGGCGATTCAAATCTATCGTCGGCGCGCACGGGCTGACGCGCTCGGCCAGATTGCGAACCACACGCCCCTGCGATGAGCCGCTACCTGCTGCGCCGTCTGATGTACGCCTTGCCGATCCTCGTCGGGGTGAATCTCATTACCTTCCTGCTTTTTTTCGTGATCAATTCCCCGGACGACATGGCGCGCCTGCACCTGGGGGACAAGTACGTTACCGAAGAGGCGATCGAACGCTGGAAAGCCGATCGCGGCTACCACCTGCCATTGCTCTACGATGCCGATCAGACCGGATTCGATCGGGTCACGCAAACGGTGTTCTTCCAAAAATCGTTGCGCCTGTTTCTGTTCGATTTCGGCCGCGCGGACGATGGACGAACCATCGGCGCCGATATCCGGCAAAGAATGTGGCCAAGCCTCGCCATCGCCGTGCCCACGTTGCTGGTCGGGCTGGGAATGAATATCACTGCCGCACTGACGCTCGCGTTTTTTCGCGGCAGCTACATCGATTACGCCGGCGTGGTGGCGTCGGTGGCGCTGATGTCCATCTCCGCCATGTTTTTTATCATCGGCGGGCAGTTTCTCATCGGCCGCCTGCTGCATCTCACCCCGATATCGGGCTATCTCGGAGGATTGGACGCCCCCCGATTCCTGCTGCTGCCGGTGACGATCGGCGTGCTCGCCGGACTCGGTGCCGGCATACGCTGGTATCGCACCATATTCCTCGAAGAACTGCATCGCGATTACGTCACCACGGCCCGCGCCAAGGGGTTGCCGGAGCCTCTGGTACTTTTCGGACACGTGCTGCGTAATGCGCTGATTCCCATTCTCACCGGAGTGGTGGTGATTTTGCCGACCCTGTTTCTCGGCAGTCTCCTGTTCGAATCCTTTTTCTCCATTCCCGGCCTGGGGAGCTACACCATCGACGCCATTCAGGCGCAGGACTTCAGCATCGTGCGGGCCATGGTATTTCTCGGCGCCTGCCTGTATCTGCTGGGTCTCGTGCTGACCGATATTTCCTACACCCTGGTAGACCCCCGGGTCCGACTACGGTGATGCTCGGATGAGTCAGTATCAGTTCGCCCCTCTGCTGAGCGATTACCTGGTGTACGCCATGCTGTTGGCCGCGATCGGCCTTGGCGTGGCGGCGCATCGCTCGCCTGCCAATCGCGCTGCGTTACGGCAGATAGCCAGCCGCGACGTGCCGGCCGCGGCTGGCGTGGTGCTGGTGGCTTTCCTGATCATCGGGCTGCTTGACTCCATCCATCTGCGGGAACCGTTAGCGGATACTCCCTCCGATCAGACGCACCGTTACCACATGGAAGCGCAGTCGTTGCTCGATCTGCTGCTCAGGGATCTGCGCGCCCGCACGGAAACCAGCTATTCGGCGCCCTTCGCCCTGTATGGATTCAGCAAGGAGATGACCTTTGACGAAAACGGTGAGGCGCTCTGGCGATATCCACGGTTAACCCACGCTGGCGACGGAATCGATGACCCGGACCAACATACCGGGGATATCCTGCGCCGTGTAATAACGGCCACCGCGGCAGGGAGCCTTCTGTGCGCCCTGGTCGTCTGCCTTAGCTGTACGCTGCTTGCCCGCCGTTGGCGGCTGCCATTC
>JAYZWP010000416.1:0-2674 GCA_036142245.1 Pseudomonadota bacterium
CCTGGCGTTCCTGCAACACGCGCAACAGCTTCGCCTGCAGATCGAGTTGCATTTCTGAAATTTCATCCAGCAGCAGAGTGCCTCCCTGCGCCTGTTCGAATTTCCCCGGCATCGCCTTGGTGGCGCCGGTGAAGGCGCCGCGCTCATAGCCGAACAGGGTCGCTTCCAGCATGGTGTCAGGAATGGCGGCGCAGTTGATGGCGACGAAGGGCGCCGCCGAGCGCGGTGAACGGGTGTGCAGGTAACGCGCCATCACTTCCTTTCCGGCACCGCTCGGACCGGAGATCATCACGGTCGCGTCGGAGCGGGCGGCGCGGGTTGCAAGGTCGAGTAACCGTCGTGAGGCGACATCTTCGGCCACCGGATCCCCGTCGTGGCCTTCCGAACGGCCAAGATGCGCGTGCACGGCCGCCAACAGTTCGTCCACGGATAAAGGTTTCACCAGGTAGTCGCAGGCACCCTCGCGCAGCGCATCCACCGCACCCTGCACATCGCCGCTACCGCTCATCATGATCACCGGAGGACAGACCGTCCGAGCCTGGATCGCCTGTACCAAAGCGACGGCGGAATCCTTTCCCAGACAGTGGTCCGCCAGTACCAGATCCGGGTTGATGCGCCCAAGCAGTTCCAGTGCCTCGCCAAGCGAGGCGGCCTGCTCCGTCACATAGCCCGTGGCCTGTAACGCGGTCAGGTAGAGCTGCCGTTCCGTGGGATCGTCTTCCACGACGAGGATTCTGGTGTGCTGCATGCGGCTATTCCCTAATCGTCAGGAGCATCTGTTGCGGGCCCGCGGACCCCGACGATTCGCCTGGTTGCAAGGACTGTGCCTGCCGGTCAAGGCACCGATCAAGCAGCTGCACACCAAGAAACAAACTTCATACAAGACAGATAGTTATTTCTCATCCCCGCGATCGCATCGCGGCGGTGATGAGGGTGGACGGCAAGCGTGCGCCGCTCCGATCCGCCGGCGGCGACGGTTTGCCGACTCACCGCCGTAGGTCACCGGGAACGATCCGACAATTAACTGACGCGCCGACGGTCGTGCGTGTGGCCCCTAAAGTTTCCGCCGGGCGGAACGATGACAGTCCCGTAAGCGGTTGGTCACGGACCACCCGGGTTTCGCGACCCGGCCCCCCCCCTTCCGCTGCACGGGAACGCTTTGGGCGATTCCCGTCTTGAAGCGACCAAAGCAGGAGATCCCCACGATGCCTCAAGTCATCAACACCAATGTGCTGTCGCTCAACGCGCAGCGTTCTTTGAACCGTACCCAGGGCGACATCGCCACGGCCATGCAGCGTCTCTCATCCGGCCTGCGCATCAACAGCGCCAAGGACGATGCCGCCGGCCTTGCTATCAGCAACCGCATGACCACCCAGATCCGCGGCATGAATCAGGCCGTGCGCAACGCCGCCGACGCCATTTCGCTGGCCCAGGTCGGGGAAGGTGCGTTGCAGCAGGTGACCGATAACCTGCAGCGCATGCGCGAGCTGGCGATCCAGTCCCGCAACGACACCAACACCGCGTCGGATCGGCAGTCCCTGAACCAGGAGTTCCAGCAGTTGATGCAGGCGAATGATCAGATCGCCCGCACCACCGCTTTCAACGGCCGGAATGTGCTCGACGGCTCACTGGGCAGCGCGGTCTTCCAGGTCGGCGCCAACGTCGGGGAAACGATCTCGCTGGATGTCTCCTCGAGCATGCGCACCAACGCCATCGGCAAATACGCGTCGGCGAGCTTCACCCTGGCCACCGACACCACAGCCACCGACGGCGACACCTATCTGATGGATCAGGCCGGTGACCTGTCCATTAATGGTGTCTCAATCGATGCGGCCACCGCGGGCGGCAACGGCGCGGGTGCCGGCAGCGCCAAGTCCGTGGCGGAGGCGATCAATCTGACCACCGGTCAGCACGGCGTCACCGCGACGGCCGGTTCTACCTCCACCACGGTGAGCGCGACGGACATCACCAGCTTCGCCTTCACGGATGCCGGTACTGATGACACCCTCACCTACACGCTGAACATCAACGGCTCAGACATCTTTACCCAGGGTGAAGCGGATACCCCGCGTACGGTGTCCGATCTGGCTTCCGACATCAATGCCTTCAGCGGCACCACCGGCGTCGTAGCGACCGTGAATGACGACAACAGCCTGACGCTGACAGCGGTGGACGGGCGCAATATCGAAGTTCAGGAGACCCTGGCCGGCAGCACCAACGCGGATGCCGACACGGTGGTTGGCTACTTCGGTAACACCCTGGACGCCACAGGCGCAACCTCGGCTACGAACTTCGAGATCAGCAAAGCCGACGTGAGCCTTGAGGCGGAAAGCTCCATCGCCCTCACCTTCGATGCCGCTGATGACATCGAACGGCTGTTTGGCTTCGCCGACGGGACCACCACCGACACCACCGCCGCACAGACCCTGGACACGTCGGACATCCTGAACGTGGACAATGTCGACCTGGCGATCAAGCGCATCGACCAATCGATCAGCGATGTCGACACCCTGCGCGCGACCTTCGGTGCCCTGCAGAGCCGCTTCGAGTCGACCATCGAGAGTCTGGAAGTGAACGCCGAGAACACCTCGGCCGCCCGCAGCCGGATCCAGGATGCCGACTTCGCCATGGAAACCGCCAATCTGACGAAGGCGCAGATCCTCCAGCAGGCCGG
>JAYZWP010000417.1:0-20658 GCA_036142245.1 Pseudomonadota bacterium
GTGATGGTGGTGGTGGTGATTCTGGGCATCCTGGCGGCGCTGGTGGTGCCCAGGGTGATGAGTCATCCGGACCAGGCCCGGGTGGTGCGCGCGCAGCAGGACATCCGCGCCATCGGTTCGGCACTCAGCCTCTATCGGCTGGACAACTTCCAGTACCCGACGACGCAGCAGGGGCTCGAAGCGCTGCTCGAACCGCCCTCCGGGCTCCCCGAGGGGGCGCGCTATAAGGCGGGCGGGTACCTGGAGCGACTTCCGGTCGACCCGTGGGGAAAGCCTTATGTCTATCTTCAGCCGGGTGTGCACGGTGAATACGACCTCTACTCCCAGGGGGCCGACGGGGCCTACGGGGGCGAGGGCACGGCGGCGGACATCGGTAACTGGAATCTTCAGTAGTCTCCAGGCGGCCCCGCGTGGCCCGTCCCGGCGCCGCGGTGCGTCGCATGGCGGGCACCAGCGGGGGTTCACGCTGCTGGAGCTGCTGGCAGTGGTGGTCATCATCGCGGTACTGCTCTCGTTCGTGCGGCTATCCCTGGGTATTGCCGGCCCCCGGGAGGATCTGGTGCAAGCTACGGAACGCCTTGCCGAATCCCTGCGCCTCGCGGAACAGGAGGCGGTACTGCACGGGCGGCGTTACGGCCTCACGGCCAGTGCCACGGGCTACGGTTACCTGGTGGCGCGGGGAGAGGCCTGGCAGCCGTTGCATGATGCGCTGCTCGGACAGCGCGAGTTGCCCTCCGGGATTACCCTCACGCTGCGGATAAACGGCCGGACACAGGGGCTGGCGACCGCGGCGGTGAGGGACCGCCCTGCGCTGGAATTTACGCCGGACGGTATCGCGGCGCCCTACCGGATCGAATTGCGCGCGGGCGGCGGGGAGGCTATGACCATAGAGAATGGGGTCGTCGTGGATGGCGGGTGATCGGGTGGCCGGGTTCACGCTGATCGAGGTGGTGGTCGCATTGGCGGTGTTCTCCATCGGGGCGGCCGGTGCCCTGCTGCTGATAACGCGTCTGGCGGACGCCACCACCGAACTGGAAACGCGTACCTTCGCCGATTGGGTCGCGCAAAACCGCGTCGCCGAGGCGGAACTGTTCGGGATTGAATCCCTGCCCTCGCAGGGCCATGAAACCATGGCGGGCCGGGATTGGCTCTGGCAACGGCGGATCGACCCGGCGGGCGGCTGGCAGGAGCAGGATCGGATCGAGATCCTGGTCACACCGGAATCCGGGGGGGACGAATTCGAACGGACCGCCCCGCTGCAGCGGAAGCCTGAGTGAATGTGGGTTACGGGACGACAAACTGGATTCACGCTGTTGGAACTCGTGGTCGCCACCGCGGTGTTTGCCGTGATGGGGGTGCTGGCGTACGGTGGACTGCAGCGGGTGCTGGATGCGGGCGCGGGCGTGCGCACGGGGCATCGGCAATTGGCGGAACTGCAGACAGCGTTCACCCTGTTGCGGCAGGACATCCACTACGCCGCGCCGCGTCCGGTGCGCGACGAGCTGGGTGACCGGCGTCCGGTGTTCGTCGGTGCCGGCGATGATCTGCTGGCCGAGCTGTCGACCCAGGCGGTGGCGCCGGATAGCTGGGAAGGGGACCCCGGGGTGCGGCGGGTTGCCTACCGGCTGCGTGATGGTGTCCTGCTGCGGCAGGTCTGGGCGGGTCTGGACCGGGCGCGGGGAGCGGTACCCCGGGAGATGCCGTTGCTGGAGGGAGTCACCGACGCGCACGCGCGGTATCTCGACGACGGTGGGCAGTGGCTGGAGCGGTGGCCCCCCGCGGGGGGGGAAACCCAACTACCCCGGGGGATCGAGTTCAGCGTCCGGACGGACCGCTTCGGGACCATTCGCCGCGTTTGGGTCGTCGGCTGACATGCCGGCTCGACGGTGCCATGGACAACGGGTGAAACGGCACAATGGTGTCGCGCTGGTCGCCATGCTGCTGGTGTTGGCGGTGATGGTCGGGGTTACGGTCGCGGCGGCGACAGCGCATCAGTTCGGCGTACGCCGGGCTTTCAATCTGGATCGTGCGGAAACCTCGATGATGCTGACCCGCGCCGCGGAATTGTGGGCTCTGGACTGGTTGCAGAGGCTGGATCCGCAGGGGGCGCCTGCGGCCGCCAACGCACTGGGCGTGCTGGCGGTCATGCCGTTGCTTGAGGGGTACGGAGTGCGGGTCGAGGGCCAGCTCGTCGATGCCCAGAGCCGGCTCAATATCAACGACCTTGTGCTGGCGAAGCGAACCGCTGCGGCCTCGGAAGCGCTGGCGGATAGTGCGCCGCCCGGCGAGGAAGAGGAACCGGTCGACCGTGACGAGTCGGTGGAGGGCACGGAGGCAGCGAAGCGGACCGCCGAGCGCCTGACGCGCCTCATCGCGTCGCGCCAGGCGCCCGAGGCGCTGCTTGCAGCGCTGCGTGACTGGCTGGACGAGGACAGCGATACCCGCTATCCGGACGGCGGGGAGGATGATTTTTATCTGCGGCTGGACCCGCCCTACCGCACGGCCAATGCCGGGCTGGGCAGAATCGAGGAACTGCTTCTGGTGCGGGGATTTACGCGCCGCGAGTTCGAACGGATCGCCGGCGATGTCGTCGCGCTGCCCGGGCCGGCGCCGCTGAATGTCAACACCGCGACACCGGGCGCCCTGGTCAGCCTGCATGATCGCATCGACCGGTATGATGCCCAGGCGCTCATCGACCTGCGCGGCGCCCAGCCGTTCGACGCTCTGATTGATTTCCTGGCGAGTGATCCGCTGGCCGGCGTCGATCTGCCGGAGGCGCACCTGACCGTGCGCAGCAGCTATTACCTGCTGCAGTTGCGCATCACCCGGGATGGGGATTGGTTCGGTACCACGACACTGATCGAGAGCGTCCCGGACGAGCCCGGCCGGATCGTGTGGCGGGCGCGGTCCGACGATCTGGAAATCGCAGCCGCCTTATGAACCGAGCGACCGCCCGCCTGGCCGAGGAGCCGCACCGGTCCCCCCGTGGCGTGACCGGTGCCTGCGTCCACGTGGATGACCTGCCCGGTCAGGACGAGGTGCCAGCCGACGAGCCGGTGATTCTGCTGGTGCCGACCCGGGACGTGCTCCTGACCGTCACGGATCTGCGGGCGCGGCGGGCGTCGGACCTGCACGCGGCGCTGCCCTACGCTCTGGAAGACCGGCTTGCCGAACCCCTGGAGGAGCTGCACTTCGTGGCCGCGCAGCGTCGGGATGGGAGCGGTCTGGCGGCCGCCGTGGTCCGCCGGGAGCGCATGGAACACTGGGTTGCGCAGGCGCGCGCGCGGGGGTTGCATCTGCGCGCCGCACTGCCGGATGCCTTGGCACTGCCCTGGGAGCCGGAGACCTGGTCTGTGTTCGCGGACGATAACCGCGTCCTGGTTCGCACCGCAGAGGCGATCGGCTTTTCCGTGGATGCCGGTCACTGGGAACTGCTGCTGGTGTGGCGCCTGCGCGAGTGCAGCGACGCCGGCGCGGCGATGCCGCGCCGGTTGCGGTTCTGGCGAACCGCCGGGGCGGCGGTTTCCGCCGACCAACTGGCCGGGGCGTTCGATGGCGAACTGATCGAGGAACCGACCGTCGAGCGTGTGGACTCGCTCTGGGAAGCCGCACCTGGCGTGCCCATCGACCTGCTCGGGGACGCATACCGGGAAGCGGCTCCGCAGACACGCGGCATGAAACGGTGGCTCCCCGCCCTGATCCTGTTCGGGCTGGCGCTGGTGGTTCACAGCGCGCTGCTCCTGTCCCGCACCGGGGAGTTGGAACGGGAGGCCGCCGAGGCCCGCGCCCGGGCCGTGGCGCTGTTCGAGCAGGCTTTTCCGGAAGTGACCCGGATCGTCGATTTGCGCCTCCAGACGGAGCAGGTGTTGGGCAGCACCCCGACCCGGAGCGACGCGGCGGGTGCCGACTTCGCCGCACTGCTGGGGGCGGTCGGCGACGCCGTGGCGATACGCGATGATGTCGAGACCACGCTGGTCGCCTATCGCGACGGGCAGTTGGAGATGAAGCTGGTGGCCCCGAGCGTGGTGGTGCTGGATGCGATCCGGGCAGAACTCGAGCGGCAAGGCGTGGCGGCACAGATCGGCTCGGCGGAGAGCCTCGGAGAAGGCCGTGTCGAAGGGCAGGTAAGGCTGCAAGGGAGTGCGCCGTGAAAGAGTGGTTTCTGGCGCTCTCCTCCCGGGAGCGGAATCTGGTCGTGGCCGGCACGGCCGCCATCTTCGCGGTACTCGTGTACCTTTTCTGGCTTGAACCGTTACACCAGCGGCTCGCATCGGCGCGTCTGGAAGCGGCTGCCCAGCGCGACCTCGAAACCCTGGTGGCGCGCGCCGCACAGGCACGGGCCTCCGGTAGCCTGGGCGATGGGCCGCGCGATCAGCGGTCCCTGCTCGCCCTGATCGATGCCTCCAGCCGGGAGGCCGGGGTGGCTCAGGCGGTACGGCGCATTCAGCCGGCGGATGCGGACTCGGTGCAGGTGCGACTCGACGCGGTCCCCTTCGATCGCGCCATCGCCTGGGTCGTGGATCTCGATCAGCGGCCCGGTCTTGCCATCGCCGAACTGACCGCGCGCAAAAACGGTCCCGGGACCGCGGACATCAGCTTCCGACTGAGCCGTCACTGAGATCGCCCACCCGCCCGTGGGGGTGGGTCGTTTCGCTGCGCCCGGTGCCGCCCGGCATGACGCCGTTCGCAGGATGGTCGGCCGAAGCAAACCGGAGCGCCGTCCTCCCCGTCTCGGCCTCCGCATAGCAACGCACCGGTGGGGCGAACGCGCCGTCACACCATCTGATTCAACTCGAATATCGGCAGCAGGATGGCCACGACGATGGCCAGGACAAAGCCGCCCAGCAGAAGGATGATCGCCGGTTCGAGAAGTCCCAGCAGCAGGGTGGTCAGAGACGCCACTTCCCGCTCGTGGGAGCGGGCGGCGGTGTCGAGCATCTGTTCGAGATTGCTGCCGGCTTCCCCGCTGGCGATCAGATGCAGCGTCAGGGGCGGGAAGCAGGACTGCTCATCGAGTGCCCGATGCAGGCTGGTGCCTTCGCGTACCAGGTCGGCCGCTGCCAGAACGGCCCGGCGCATGACGCGGTTGCGCACCGCCGCGGCGGCGACCGGCAAGGCTTCCAGCAGCGGTACGCCGCTGCGCAGCAGGATGGCCAGGGTGCGGTCGAAGCGGGCGGCATCGGCACGCCGCCAGAGCCGGCCGAGCAGCGGTGTTCGCAGCAGCGCCTGGTGAACCCGCAGCAGCGGACCCTCGCGCCGCAGCAGGTGGCTGATCGCCAGCGCCGCCGCTGCCATTGCCCCGAGCAGGAGCAGACCCCAGGCGCGCAGCCAGTCGCTCACGCCGATCAGTAAGCGGGTGATCAACGGCAGTGTCTGGCCGGTGTTGGCGAAAATTTTCACCACCTCGGGCACCACATAGGTGAGCAACCCGGCAACGATGAGCAGCGAAGCGGTCACCAGAATGACCGGATAGATCAGGGCGCTCAGCGTTCGCTGGGCGATGGCGTGCTGCGCCTCCAGATAATCGGCCAGCTGCTCCAGCACCGCCGGCAGTTCACGGCTCTGCTCGCCGGCTGCCACCGTGGCCCGGTACAGTGGTGGGAAGGCGCGCGGGTAGGCTTCCAGCGCGCCGGTGAGAGAGTCGCCCTCCTGAACCCGGGTGCGCAGCCCCTTGAGCAGCCGGCCAAGACGGTGGCTCTCCGACTGCCCGGCCACGGCGTCCAGTGCTTCGTCGATGGGCAGACCGGACTGCAGCAGACCGGCGAACTGGCGGGTGAACAGCGTCAAGGCACCGATGCCGACGCGGGCGGAGAATCTTCTCGGCTGGCGCTGCCGGTCCGCCACGCTGCGTAACGACAGCGGCGTCAGGCCGCTGGCGCGCAGTTGCTGGCGCACCTGCAGATCGGTGTCGCCCTCGATCAGACCCCTGCTGCGGCGGCCGGCGGAATCCAGCGCGATGTACTCGAACGCCGGCACGGGCGGTACCCGCTCAGCCTTCCTGGCTGACGCGCAGGACCTCTTCCAGGGTGGTGTCCCCGGCCAGTACCCTGCGCCGGCCGTCGTCGATGATGGAAGGGGTCAGGCGCCGCGCCTGCCGCTCCAGCGCGCTCTGCGCGGCGTTGTCGTGAATCATGGTACGCATCTCCTCGTCGACCACCACCAGTTCGTAGATGCCGGTTCGGCCGCGGTAGCCGGAGTAGTTGCAGTGCGGACAGCCCCTGGCGCGGAACAGTTCGCTGTCCCCGGTCAGGCCGAGCCGTGCCGTTTCGGTGCCCTGCGCCAGGTAGGGCTCCTTGCAACGGTCGCACAGCAGGCGCACCAGCCGCTGGGCGATCACCGCCAGCAGGCTGCTGGCGAGAAGGAAGGGTTCCGTGCCCATGTCGCGCAAGCGGGTGACGGCGCCCACGGCGGTGTTGGTGTGCAGGGTGCTGAGCACCAGATGCCCGGTGAGACTTGCCTGGACCGCGATCTGCGCGGTTTCCAGGTCGCGGATCTCGCCCACCATGACCACGTCGGGATCCTGGCGCAGGATGGCGCGTAATCCCCGCGCGAACGACAGGTCCACTTTCAGATTCACCTGAGTCTGGGAGATGCCGTCGATGTCGTACTCCACCGGGTCTTCCACGGTCATGACGTTGCGGCTGCTGTTGTTGAGCCGCCCCAGGCTCGCGTAGAGCGTCGTCGTCTTGCCGGAGCCGGTGGGACCGGTGACCAGAATGATGCCGTGGGGGCGCCGGATCAGCTCGTCGAGTCGCTCCCGGATGGCCGGTTCCATGCCGAGGTGGTTCAGATCCAGTCGTCCGGCCTGCTTGTCGAGCAGACGCAACACCACCCGTTCGCCGTCACCCGAAGGCAGGGTCGAGACCCGCACGTCCACCGGCCGGCCGGCGATGCGCAGTGATATGCGGCCGTCCAGCGGCAGCCGTTTCTCGGCGATATCGAGCCGCGCCATCACCTTGACGCGAGAGACGATGGACTTTGCGAGCGCCTTGGGCGGAGAGAGCACTTCGCGCAGCAGACCGTCGACCCGAAACCGCACCACAACGCGGTTTTCGAACGGTTCGATGTGGATGTCGGATGCCCCTTCGCGGATCGCTTCCGCGAACAGCGCGTTGATCAAGCGGATGATCGGGGCGTCATCGGCCGCGTCGAGCAGGTCGGCCGGCTCGGCGAGTGCCTGGGCGGCCTCGGCCAGGTTCAGCTCATCGCCGATGCCCTCCACCATCTCCCGGGAGCGGGTCGCGCCGCCTTCATAACGGCGTTGCAGCAGAGCGGCGAACACCTCCGGCGCCACCACTTCGATCGCCGCCGGCATCCCCAGGGCGCGCATCGCTTCGAGAATCGACTCGCTCCGGGCGTCCGCGCGGCAGGCGAGCGTCACCCCGTGGTCGCTTTGCTCGCTGACCAGAACACCGCGGGCCTTGGCGAAACGAAACGTCAGCGCAGGGCCCGCGGGTGCCGCCGGGTCAGCCGGTGCGGCCTCCTCACCGGGGTGCAGCAGTGGTTCCGTCGCCATGGATCAAGCGGCTCTGCGCCGGGGCGTCACCGGGCCGCCAGCGTAGCCCGGCCGGCGCATCGCGCGGTGCGGGTCACTCTTCCGTCTTCGCGTCGCCGCCTGTCGTGGCCGGCGGTTGCAGTGCGGGGGCCAGGGACGCATCCGGCGTGTCGCGGTAGGGGTCGAGGACCTTGATCGGGCGCCGAATCCCCGCGGCCTCGCCGCGTTGATGGTGGTGTAACTGCTGCCCGCGGATGAGGTTGTACTTGCGCCGGGTGAGTTGCGAACCGGTGCGCCCGTCGCGCACGATTTCGGGTCGCAGAAACACCATCAGGTTGGTCTTGATGTGGTCGGTGCGGCGGTTGCGGAACAGCGATCCCATCAGCGGCAAATCGCCGAGCAGCGGAACTTTGGTGATGGACTCCTGGATGTCGTCCTCGATCAGGCCGCCGATGACGATGATCTGCCCGTCGTCGATCAGAATGTTGGTTTTGACGGAGCGTTTGTTGGTGGTGAGTCCCGCGCCGGAAGTGCCGATCACCACGCTGGAGACCTCCTGTTCGATGTCCAGCCGCACGGCGTCGCCTTCGTTGATCTGCGGGCGTACCCGCAGCACGATGCCCACGTCCTGCCGTTCCACGGTCTGGAAGGGATTGTCCGGCGTGGTGGCGTCGTTGGTGAACTGACCGGTCACGAACGGCACGTTCTGGCCCACCACGATCTCCGCCTCCTCGTTGTCCAGCGTCAGCAGGCTCGGGGTCGACAGGACATTGGTCAGCGCCTGGTCGCGTAGCAGCCGCACCAGGCCGCGGATCGTCTGGTTGCGCAGCCATCCCAGCGTGAAGCCGGGACCGAGCACCGTCTGGTTGAAGCTGTCGATGGCGGGTCCCGACTGGCCGGGAAACACCGTGCCGGCGGCCAAGCCGTCGTCGGTTGCGGCGGTCCGCCACTGCACGCCCAGTTCGGTGGCGTTGTCATCGGTCACCTCGGCGATGATGGCTTCCACCAGCACCTGGGCGCGGCGCACGTCGAGTTGCTGGACCACGGCGATCAGCTCCTGCACCTTGCTGGGAGGGCCCTTGAAGATCAGGGCGTTCACCGTCGGGTCCGCCTGTATCTTCAGGCCGTCGGGAGAGGGTGCGCGCTCCGTGTCAGTGCCGGCGAGCGCTTGCAGAATCGGTACCAGATCATCCGCCTCCGAATAGTGCAGATAAAGCACCCGCGTGTCTCCGGCGTTGTCCAGCGGCGTGTCAAGGTGCGATATCAGGGTGCGCATTTCCAGCCGAAAACCCTGGTTGCCGGTCACCAGGATGGTGTTGGTGCGCGGGTCGGCGGTCAGTGATGCGATGCTGTTGCTCGCCTTGCTGCTCTGCCCCACGGTCTGGATCATACCGTTCAGGGTCTCCACCAGTTCCGTGGCGCTGGCGTTTTGCAGGCGCACCACATCCACCGCCCGCTCCGCCGGTTGATCGATCCGCTCCAGCAGGTCGTGCAGCCGCGCTATACCGCGCCGGCTGTCGGCCACGATCAGCGAGTTGCTGTCGATATGCGCCGCCAGGTGCGCCTGCTGCGGCAACAGCGGGCGCAGAATCGGTACCAGTTCGGCGGCGGCAACATACTGCAGGGTGATGACGGCGGAGGCCGGCTCGTCATCGCTTCCCGATCCGGCCTCCATGGCCGGGCTGTAGAACTTCGAGGTCACGTCCGGCACCACCCGCACCGTGTCGCCTTCGGAGATGGCGCTGAAACCGTTCACCTGAAGGACGGTGATTAACAGGTCGTACAGTTCGCCCGGCGCGATCGGCTTGGAACCGATCACCGTCACCTTGCCCTGAACCCGCGGGTCGATGACGAAATTCCGGTGGGTGATTTCGGCGACGGTGCCGATCAGGGCGGTGATATCCGCATCGCGCAGGTTCAGCACCAGTGCCTCGTCCTGCTGCGGCGCAGCCTGCGCCGCAGGTGTCAGGAACAGCGCCAAGCCGTACAGCAGCGCCGGAAGTCCGCTTCGCAGCAAGCCGTTGCGGAACAGGGCATGCATCGTCAATCCCTCCTCGAATCGCGCACGCGCCGCGCCTCACCGCGGCGGTCCCCCAGTTCGCTCGGTGGTCGGTCCAGAGTGTGCGGCAGGGTGGCCGACATTCGCTGGCGGGTTGTTTGGTCCAAAAACGTCCGCGGCGGCGCGGCATCGGTCAGGGTCGCGGTGGGTAGCAGCAGCGACTCCCGGGCACCACGCCGGCTGATGATTGCCCGGTCCTGGTAGACACGTTCCAGGGTGACGCCCTCGGCGATGCGCTGGCCGACGGAATAGGACTGCTCCAGACCATCTTCGGTGCGCACTATGGCGCTGCCGCCGTGGCCGGCGGGGCCGCCGAGAATGCCGAGTAGCCGCAGGTTGAGGCGGGTCGGCGGAGGCGCCTCGTCCGGGGGAGGGGTGGCGTCGGCGGGCGCGCCGGCCGGCGGCGTGCCGAACAAACCCTGTAGCGCGGAGATGTCCGTGACCGCGGTCCCGGCGGGACCCGCCAGCGATAGCGGGCGCGGTTCGGGAGGGGCCGCCGATCCGGGCGGGGGTTCGGGGCTCAGCCCCGCCGGGCGCAGCAGCAGCGCGGCCGCCAGTGCCGCGCCGCCCGCCAGCGTGATCGCCAGGGTCACGGGGTCCCGTGGTTTCCATGGGGTGCGGATTGGCAGGGCGGTCACCTGACAGGGGTTGTCTGATAACGGACAGTATGCCGGGGTTGGCGGGGCGCGGCCGCTTCTCCGGTCAGGTCTCCGTAACGGACGCGCCCTCCTTCGTTTCCGGTCCCGCGGGACCTTCCAGATATTTGCCGACGAGATACTCGCGCAGCAACTCCAGGGTGTTGGCGCGATTCACCGGTTTGCCCAGTGCGCGGTGCAGTTTAGCGAACAGGTAGGTCTCGGGTGTTGCCGACAGTGCGATCAGTTCCAGGTCACCGCGCTCCACCGCCACGGTGTCGTCCTCCAGGCCGGCGTTGAACAGCCGCTGCAGCCGCTCGACATCCAGATTGAAATGGATCGCCAGGTCCGGCCCGTGGTCAATGAAGGCGGGCAGCAGGTCGGCTCCCCGGACGTTCGCGTCATGCAGCGGCGCCATCCGGGCGAGCCCCAGCCGCAACGCGAAGCGGAACACGTCCGCTTCGCGGGAACGCAGCCGACGCGAGATATCCCGCACCCGCGTCAGATCGGTTTCGTCCAGGCGCAGCGATACGATCTTCTTTTTGCTGCCTTTCACGGCTGACAGATTCCGCGTGTCGTACGACTTCAGGAAGCGGCACACCTTAGGGTATCCGTATTACAGAACGGTAACAGGCTGTTGCCGCCTGCCCGGTTTCGCGCCGCTGTATTACGTTTAACCCACAATAACAACACAACTGTATGTCACGTAAAGAAAAGTTCACCTAACCGTAACCCATCGTAACGAGCCGGCGTGGAACAATCCTCGCCCGTCGATCACCTGCTGGCTTTCCCACGCGCTGGCCGGAACGCCCGGTTTGAAGGCGGTGGAACCGCAGGAATTCGACGCACGACCGAAAAGGCCACACCCGCTGCGAGGCGGGGCCGGAAAGCCACGGGTCTTGGCATTCAAGACTGCCGGGTTGCCGAAGGGAGGTCAGCGGCTTTGCCGCTGCCGATTTTCTCGAAATCGTCCGCGCATTTCGCGCGGCGGGTTCAACGGCAACGCAATGGGAGGTTTTCCATGCACAAGGCCAAATCACTTGCGATAGCGGGCACTCTTGTCGGCGGCATGACCCTGGCGGGTCAGGCGTCGGCGGCCATCGTTTCCAATAACAACACCGAAGGCTTCGAAAACGAGTTCTTCATCTCCATCGTCAACAACGTCACCCAGCAGAACATCGGTGTGGACCTGAACTACACCACTGAGGATTTTCTCAATGGTGTCGTGTTCGGCGGCCTCAGCGCCACCGACCAGTCCGCGGTGCAGAGCTTTCTGGCTACCGGCGCGATGAGTGACTTCGAGTTCAATCTTGCCAGCAGCCAGCAGAGCCTGGTCGGTCCGGAGAACTTCGCGGTCTACACCTCCACGGCCGGTGAAGGGAAAGCGTCCCATCCCCAGGCCATGCAGAACATGTGGAACCTGATCAACACCTATGCCTTTGAGTTCAACACCAATCCGATCGACGGGTTCGAGACCGAAAACGTCCGGGTGTTGAACAATCATCTCGCCGGGGGTTGGGGAAACGGCATTGGAGCTTCGACCGGTTTCTCCAACGAAGGCGCTCTTGACCAGGTTCTGAACATCGTGCGCCTCGGTCTGACGCTGGACACCTTCGAAGGGATCGTCGAGATCGTCGGCACGGTGTCGGTCGGGTCGGACGGCCAGATCAGCCTGATTCCCGCCAGCGCCATCCCGCTGCCGCCGGCGGTCTGGATGCTCGGCTCGGCCCTGGTGGGGCTGGCCGGTGTCGCGCGTCGCCGCGCCGCCGCTTGATTTGAAAAGACCCTGGCTCTGACTTCTCCTGGCGGCTTGCCGCCAGGAGAACCTAAGCCGGCACCCCTGAAACGACCTCTAGGAGAGTCTGATGAAACTTACCCTCAAGAGCCTGGCTGGCGGAGTGGCCCTGGCGCTGACCGCCCAGGCGCACGCCTTCGTCGATCCGGCCGAGACCGACGTCAGCCTGTTTGTCTCCGGCGCCAGCGCGCCTTCCAACATGCTGCGCGAGCACTTGGTGCAGAACGTCTGCTCCCAGACGGCACCCATCGACGTTTTCGTCGACGTGGTGGACGCCAAGCCGTCGACTCCGGCGGACATCACCCCCATTGTCGCGCACGACAACTTCTGGACCGTGCAGTGCGAGGCGAATGCCGCGCTGACCCAGCTCGCCGCCGGCACCAAGATCGCTATCTACAAGACCGACCAGGGCGGTTCCGGCCAGGGCACCACCCCGGTGGTGAACGCCGAGGCGCTGCCCTTCCTGGATACCGGTCATGTCGACTGCTCCCTGGACACCAATGACCAGGCCCACAACGGTGGCGGCACCTTCGACCTGTACGAGTGCGGCGAGGTGACCAAGACCCAGCGCACCGACTTCGGTGTTTCCGACATCGAGCCGGACAAGTTCACCGGTCAGTTGGCGCCCGCTTCCGGCAATTTCGTCGAACCGGGGAACTGGGAAGTGAAGCCCGGCCCCGGTCTGGTGTTCGCCCCGGTGTTCACCAAAAACTTCCGCGACGCGCTGCAGGACAGCCAGGGCCTGTGCACCGACGGTGCCGGTGCTGCGATGGATTGCGGCGACGCGGGTGCGGTGGCCTGCTCCGACGGCGGCAACGCCGACCACGAGTTAGAGGTGTGCATGCCGACGGTGCCGAGCAGCTACGTCCATGCGCTCTATACCGGCCAGATCGACGACTGGAACGACGAGTCCATTCTCGGCGTCGAAAACACCTGCACTACCTGCGACCCGACCACCCCGCCGCAGTTCGGCAACACCACCAACCGCGTGCACGTCTGCCGCCGCGTGCAGGGTTCGGGCACCCACGCCGAGTTCATGATCCACTTCGAGCGGACCAACTGCACCGATGATTCCAGGTCGATGGTGACCCAGCCCGGCGGCGGCTTCCTGGGCGACGCGATCGTCTGGGAGACCTCCAGTTCCGGCACCCTGGGCGACTGCCTGGACGCGCTGGCGACCGGCTCCGGGTTCAGCAACAGCAACCTGACGCCGAACACCATCCCGGCGGTGGAACACTGGGCGACCGGCTATCAGAGCACCGAGAAGAATACCGGCAACACCGAAGCGTGGCGCTACCTGAAGGTCGACGGTCTCGCTCCGACCATCGAGAACGCCTTCAACGGCATGTACGACCAGATCTACTTTCTGAGCTTCCAGCACCGTCCGCTCGACTTCAAGTCCGGCGGCGTTGGTGATCAGCTGCGCCCGGTGGCCCAGCCGGCCGCGGATATCGAGAAGCTGGCCGACAACGCTTTCAGCATCACCGGTCCGGTGGCGGCGCAGATCAACGAGACCCTCCAGTACACCTGGGGTCCCGGTGGCTTCCTGGTGCCTTCCGCGCCGGGCGTACCGGCGCCGGTCGCTTTCGACCCGGCCAATCCGGTCACCGACTGGAAGCGGGTCAACACCGATGGTGGTCCCAATAGCTGTCAGCCGCTGTCGAAGTAACAACCCCTTGGTCCACGGCTGACGGTTCATTCGTCGGCACTGAACCTGCGAAGCCGGCCCCCCGCGGGGGGCCGGCTTTTTCTTTTTTTGCACTCCTTGGGCGCGAACCGGCCGGGGCCTGTCCCGGCGTGTCGCGCACTGTAACCAAGATGTAATGGCTCTGTAACCCAAGACGCCGTGCGTCTGTCTATGATTCCGGCGCTACGGTGGTCCGGGCGGCCGCCGGATGCGTCCGATTGGTCAACCCAACGACGGTGCGTGCCGTCGGCGTTGCCGCTCAGTGCGGATTCTTGCCTCACAATGCCAAACCGGTCATTCAACGCGCGATCGTATATCCTGCTGCTGTGCATCCTGGCGGTGACCGGCTCCGGCCGCGCCGAACTGCCGGTTCCCTCGGCGGTGTGGGTTACCAGCGGCAATGCCAGCCACTCGTTCGTCGGGCAGCACCTGGAGGTGCTGCAGCAGTCCGACCGGGCGATCCTGAACTGGGACAGCTTTAATATCGGTGCCGGTTACTCGGTCAACTTCGATCAGCCGACGGCCGATGCGGTCGCCCTGAACCGCATCTTTCAGGGCGAGCCGAGCCGGATTCTCGGCGCCCTCACCGCGGACGGACAGATCTACCTCATCAACCAGAACGGTTTCGTATTCGGCGAAGGCGCCCGGGTCAACGTCGCCTCCCTGGTCGCCTCGACCCTGGATATCGATGACGCGCTGTTCAACGGCGTGGGAATCACCCAGGCGATCAACTCCAGTAGCGCTGCGGAGCAGGCGGCGTTTCAGGCCGCCGGCGAGATGGGCGGCATCCTGATCGAGCCGGGTGCCGAAATCGAATCCGCGCAGGGCGGCCGGATCCTGATCCTCGCGCCGGAGGTGGTGAACGAGGGTCTCATCAGCAGTCCCGGCGGCCAGGCGGTGCTGGCCGCCGCCCATGACAGGGTCTATCTGGCGGCTTCGGACGACGACGATCTGCGCGGACTGCTGGTGGAGGTCGGCACCGGCGGGACCGTGACCAACCTCGGCGAGGTGATTGCGCAGCAGGGTAACGTCTCGCTGGTCGGTCTTGCGGTGAACCAGATGGGCGTCGCCAAGGCGACCACCAGCGTATCGCTGAACGGTTCGGTGCGCCTCATGGCGCGGGACGGCGCGCAGGTGCTGGTCCGCACCGGTGATAACGGTCTGCAGGCCACCCATTCCGGCACCCTGGTGGTGGGCGGCGACAGCGTCACCGCGGTGGGGCTGGAAGATGACGGAACCACGGTTGCCGACGCACAGCAGCAGCCGCAATCGGTCATCGACGCCATGGGCGCCGACATCACCATCGAGTCCGGGGCGCTGATCCGGGCACCCGGTGGGCGGGTCGACATGGTGGCGACGCTGGAACCGCACAGTCCGATGACATCGACCCAGGCGGACAACGCGGCGTCTCTGCGGGTCGAATCCGGGGCGGTCATCGATGTCTCCGGCAGCAGCCAGGCGGTGACCTCGGTGACCCGCAACGTGATCGAGGTGGAGGCGCGCGCCAACGAGCTGGCGGACTCCCCGGCGCAGCGGGACGGCGCCCTGCGCGGCGAGACGCTCTTGGTGGACATGCGCTACGGCACGCCGCTGCTGGATATCAGCGGCGTGGTGGACTCGGTCGAGCGCGGCGTCCACGAACGCAACGCCAGCGGCGGCACCGTTTCCCTCGCCTCGGAAGGGGATCTCATCGTCGAGCAGGGGGCGGTTATCGACATCTCCGGCGGTCAGGTCGCCTACGAGGGTGGCGTCATCACGACCAGCAAGCTGCTATCCCAGGGGCAGATCATCGACATCGCCGACGCCGACCCGTACCGCACCTACGACGCGGTTCTGAATCCGCTCGAGGTGGTCCACGAGAAGTGGGGCATCACCGAAACTTTCGGTCTGTTCGGTCCGGTGGGGCTTGACTTCGGCAAGTTCGAATCGGGCTACATCGAGGGGAAAGACGCCGGTACCCTGATCATCGACGGCCGTCGTGTGGCGGTGGCCGGCCAGATCGTCGCGGACACGGTGTCCGGTCGCCTGCAGCGTCATCCCTGGGTGGAACTGGTCGCCGGTGCTGTGCGACCCTTCGATCAGCGCCCGTCGCCCGGCGAATTCGTTCTCGATCTGGCGACCCGAAACGGTACCCAGATGCCGGAGATCATCCTCGCCGGCCTCGATCCGGTTTCGGTGCCACCGCAGGGTGAATCGGTTATCGCCGGCGCCCCGCTGGTCGTGCCGCGCTCCGTGTTCGACGATTCCGGTCTGGGGATCTTCTCCTTCACCACCCTGGGCAGTATTCGGCTGGACGAGGGAACCACCCTGGATCTCATGCCCAACGCCAGTATCGACCTGACCGCGGGCATCATCGACATCGGTGGCGAGGTCATCGCGCCGGGCGGGCGACTGGACTTTGCGGCTGCCAGTAATGCACTGTTCGTCGCCCCGGGCGAGGTGCGCTTGCGGCTGGGTTCAGAAGCGCTGCTGGACGTGGCGGGGTTCTGGATCAATGATTCCCCGACGCTACGTCCCAATGGTCCGGGGGTCGATCCGTTGACGATTGGCGGCGGTCATGTTGCCTTGACGACGGGCGGAGACAATTCGGCCGGCGAACTGGTGCTGGAAGCGGGCAGCGTGATCGACGTGAGCGGGGGTGGCTGGCTGACGTCCAAGGGTGGCTTGGTCTCCGGCATGGCCGGGACTATCGAATTGACTGCCGAGTCGGCATCGACGGCGCGCGGGCGTTTGGTGTTGGGCGGGCAGCTGATCGGTTACGGACTCGAAACGGGCGGTGGCCTGTTTATCGGGGCGCCGGAGATCGTGATCGACAGTGGCGCAGCACCGATAACCCTCGATGACGACACCCTGGTGCTGACCTCTTCGGTGTGGGGCGCCGGATTCAGCGAGGTGACGCTGACCGCCGGTATCGACGATCTAACCGTCGCCGCAGCCACCCAAATGCAACCTGTTGTCACCAATCTGGTGTTACCGGCCGGATTCGCGACCTTGCCCGGGGGCGTAAAGCTAGCCGACGTGGCGACACCCCAGGTGTTGCTGCCGCTGGAACGGCAGCCGTTCGCGCTGAGTCTGACGACGTCGCATGAGATGGCCGATGTGGTGATCGAGGCCGGCGCGTCGGTGCGCCTCGAACCGGGGTCGGCAGTGTCCCTGACGTCGCATCACAGCATCTTCATCGACGGTGTGCTGAGCGCGCCGGGCGGCGTGATCACGGCGAACCTGGAACCGGCCTCCGAAATCAATTTCCGCCCCGAGCAGATGGTCTGGCTCGGTCCGGACGGTGTGCTGGATGTCTCGGGCGCCAGCAGGGTGGTGGCCGATGACCTGGGCCGGCGCTCCGGCATGGTCTGGGGTGGCGGCGATGTGGAACTGACGGCGCAGGTCGGCAGCATCGTGCTGGCGGATGGTTCGTTGATCACCGCCGACGGGGTTGTCACCACGCTCGACGTCGCGGTGCGCGAGGATCCGTTTCGCGGGGTGCAGTTCGCTGCGACGCCGATCTACGGTGACGGCGGCAACATCCGGCTGACCGCCGCCGAGGCGATGTTTCTGGAGGGTGAACTCAGCGCGCGGGCACCGCAGGTCGCTGGAGGGGTCGCCTCCGGAGGGAGTCTCTCCCTCACCCTGGACGCGACGGATCGCGGTATTACGCCGCTGACCGCGCCGAGTTTTGATGTCGGCCCGCGCGTTATCCAGGTCGGAACCTCGACGCTTCCGCCACCCGAGCGGGGTGCGGCGGTTGCAGCGGCGGCGATCGGCATCGCGCAGCTTGACCCGGCGCGCGTCGTCGACGGTGGGTTCCACAATCTCCTGCTGAATCCGCTCTACGCCGAGGATGACGGCGCCGGACCGGGTTCGGATGAGTCGCTGGCCGAGATCCGTTTCGATGCTGGCGTGGATCTGACGCTGCCCGGTGATCTGGTCCTGGACGCGCCGGTGATCTCCCATGCCGGGGATTCGCTCGAGGATGTGGCGCTGGCCGCCGCCTACGTCGCGCTTGGCACATCCGATACGCGCACACGTCTGGATGGCGCCTCCGTCGGCATCGAACTCGAACCGAGCGGTGGCCCCGCCAGTTTGACGATAACCGCCGGCTGGGTCGATCTGGTGGGGGATACCGTGCTGCAGGGTTTCGGTGGTGCCGGCGAACCGGCGATCGACATCCGCAGCACCGGGGATGTGCGTCTGCGGGGGGTGCGCACCGAAACTTCGACCGGCACGGCGGCGGTGGACTCGTTGGCAGCTTTTGACGATTACGCCGGCACCTTGCAGGCCGCCGGCGATGTCTGGATCGAGGCCGCGCGCATCTATCCGACGACGCTGAGCCACTTCACCATCGACGTGGCGGTGCCGGGAGGGTCGGTCGTTCTTGGTGGCGCGGGTGCAACTGCCGCCGCGGTGCCGCCCAGCATCGCGGGCATCGTCACCCTGACGGCGGACCGGATCGTGCAGGGCACCAACCTGTTCGCGCCGCTGGGCTTTATTACGCTGAATGCCGGGGAAGCGGTTACCTTGGCGCCGGGCAGCCTCACCTCGGTTGCGACCACCGGTCTCAATCTGCCGTTCGGCGAGTCACAGTTCGGTGAGGATCTGATCTTCCCGCTGGGGAGCCGCACCTACGTGGTGAGCGCGTCGGACGGCAAGCAGATCGTGCTCGACGCCGCGGCGGTCACGGTTGCCGAGGGGGCGGTGCTCGACCTGTCGGCCGGCGGAATGATTTCGGCGACGGAGTTCATTCCCGGACCAGGCGGGTCGCTCGATCTGCTGGGTGCGGCAGCGGAACCGGGTGTGTTTGCCATCATGCCCGCGTTCGGGGATCTGCTCGCGCCGATCGATCCACTCTACTTTCCCGAGTCCGGTCTGGGAGTCGGTGAAACCATCACGCTCGCGCCGAACGGTCTCGTGGCGGCGGGGGAATACGCCAAGTTGCCGCCGATTTATGCGCTGTTCGGAGGCGTGCTGGTCACTCCGGTGAGCGGCGATGCGGGTGCCAACCCTGGCGAGGTACGCTTCCGGGCGGATGGCGCCGTGATCGTGGCGGGCAAATCCGGCTCCGCCGGTAACAGTGCGCAGGCCGCGCGTTGGTCGTCCTATCTGCTGGAGGATTCCGACCGGGCGGCGCTGCGGGCTGAATACGCGGTGACCCCCGTCGATACCTATCTGGCGTCGTCGGGCGTGTCGGTAGCGGCGAGCGCCGGCAGTGTCTCGATCATCGCGGGGGATGCGCTCGATCTGTCCGGAACGCTGATCGCCAACGAAATCAGTGGCAGAAAGGCGCGGGTGGATGTCTCGGCCGATGCGCTGCGGGTGGTCAGCGCGTTGACCGGTTCGCAGGACACGGTCGAGGTATTGGCGGACCAGTTGCAGGGGTTCGGAGCGGCATCCGTTCTCCTCGGCGGTGTGCGCTCGCCGTCCGGTGATACCGTGATGGTGGATGTGCGCAGCGACCGGGTCGAGGTGGGCGCCGATGTCTCCCTGTCGGTGCCGGAGATTGTGCTGGTCGCCCGGGAGCAGATTGTGGTGGCGCAGGGTGCCACCCTCCGCGGCGAGGGGGATCAGGTTCTGGGTGGTGAAACCCTGAGCTTGGTTGGTGATTCGGCGCTCGCCAGGGCGTCAACCGGCGCTCAGGTCACCTTGGCGCGTAGCGGATTCACCGGCACCGCGGGCAGCATTGTGATCGAGTCCGGTGGGGAACTTTTCGGCGCCCGTTCCATCACCCTCGACGGCACCCTGGACGTGCAGGTTGCCGGCACCCTCCGCGCCGATGCCGGGGAAGCCTCGTTCGGCGCGAGCCGCGTAACCCTGGGTGATCTCGACGCCGTGGACTCCGGACTGCTGCTGACCAACGCCGATCTGGCGGGCTTTGCGGCGGGGGATCTGCGACTGCGCAGCGGCAGCACCATCGATCTGGTCGGGTCGATCGGCAGTGATCCGGTGCATTTCAGTTCACTGATACTGGATGCCGCGGCACTGGTTGGTTTCGGTGCCGAATCGGACACGGCGCAGTTGCAGGCGGATCACGTGGTGCTGCGCAATTCCCGGCAGATCGAGGAGGTCGTCGAGGCGCACGGCGAAGGCGCCCTGGTGCTGATCGGCGATGTCGAGTTGACGTTGGAGGCCGGTTCGGTGGAACTGGCCGGCTTCACCACCCACCGGTTATCCAGCGCTGGCACTGTGCGCTTCGCCGGCAGCGGTGCCTTGACTGCTACCGGAGAGGTACGCCTCGATGCGCCGGTGATCACTTCGGCCGATGGCGTCGATTACCAACTCGATATTGCCGGAGACCTGCTGTTCGAGCGCAGTTCGGACGTCATTGCGGAATCGATAACGCCGGGCCTGGCCGGTTTCATCGCAGCCGAAGCCAACAGCATCCTGGTGCAGACGGGCGTCTGGTTGCCGTCCGGCATACTGGAACTGCACGCCAGCGGCCCCGACGGGGCGGTGCGCTTCGCCGCAGGTGGTGACGTCGATCTGGCGGGTGTCACGCTGTTCGAGGGTACGGAAGCGGTGGGTGGCACGCCGGGCGGACACCTGATCGCGCGGACCGAATCGGGGCAAGTCGTGCTCGAGGACGCCCACATCGACGTTTCCGGAGCGGGTGACGCCGCCGCCGGGTCGGTCTCGGTGCTGGCGGCCCGGGAGTTCGTGCTGTCGGCGACGGATCTGCAGGGACAGTCCGCCGGTGGCGGGGGCGGAAGCTTTCTGCTGGAGGCGCAGGATCTCATAGGCGCCGAGTTCTCCGCACTGAATCAGGTGCTCGGCGCCGGTGGTTTCACGGACAGTATGCGGTTGCGCCTCGGCAGCGGGGATCTGCTGATCGCGGAAACCGATCGTGTCGAGAGCAGGGAGTTCGAAGTGATTCTCGACTCGGGGGCGTTGACGGTGGCCGGAACCATCGATGCGAGCGCGCCGGACGGCGGGCGTGTGGTACTCAGCGCCCGCGATGACGTGACCGTGCTTGGCAGTGCGCAGATTGATGCCTCG
>JAYZWP010000418.1:0-2562 GCA_036142245.1 Pseudomonadota bacterium
CTTCCGCAGCTGATGATCGGCTTCCACGTGCCGATGTTGAATGCGGACCTAGACGAAGAATCGGCCTGGGAACCCTACGCCCTGGAAGTGCTTGCCGGAATTCTGGACGGCGGTGACGGCGCGCGACTCTCCTCGCAACTGGTGCGCGGCGACGAGATCGCCGCGGCCGCTTCCGCCGACTACCGCTTCGCCCAGCGCGCCGCGGGGTTGTTCACGCTCGGGGGTACCCCGGCGCGGGACCGCGATGTCGCGGAATTGGAGGAGGCATTGCTGGCGCAGATCGATGCGTTGCGCAATGCGCCCGTCACCACGCAGGAGCTGGAACGGGTAAAGCGTCAGGTCGTCGCCGCCGAGGTCTACCAGCGCGATTCGGTGTTCTATCAGGCTATGCAGATCGGCCTTTACGAAACCATCGGTCTGGACTGGCGGCGCCTGGATGAGTACGTGCCCGGGGTGCGTGCCATAACGGCAGAGCAGGTGCAGACCGTCGCCAGAAAGTACCTCACCCGGGACCGTATGACCCTGGCCCGTCTCGACCCCCTGCCAATGGATGACAGCACCACGGCGCAGGGAGCCGGGGAGGTGTCGCATGTCCGCTAACCACGTTACCGGGCGCCGCCGGGGGGCGGGAGTGCTGTTCGTGATGGCGGTGGCGTTCGCCGGCGGCGTCGCGGCGGGGCCGGATATCGAGCGCTGGGAGACCGACCAGGGCGCCGAAGTGCTGTTCGTCGAGAGCCGGCAACTGCCGATGCTGGACGTACAGGTGGTGTTCGACGCGGGCGCTGCCCGGGATGGAGACCGGCCCGGGATCGCTTCGCTCACAAACGGTCTGCTGTTTGAGGGAACCGACCACCTCAACGCGGGCGAAATCGCGCGGGGATTCGAGTCCCTCGGCGCGCAGTATCAAGCCGACTCGATGCGGGACATGGCCTCCGTGTCCCTGCGCACCCTATCGGACCCGGCGACCCGGGATGCGGCGTTGGAGCTATTCGCCACCGTCCTTACCGAAGCGAGCTTCCCGGAACAGGCGGTGAGCCGGGATCGCAACAACACACTACTGGCGCTGCGCCTGGAGCAGCAGCAGCCCGGCGCCATCGCCGAGCGCGCCTTTTACAGCGCCCTGTATGGCGAGCACCCCTACGCGACCATGCCCGCCGGGACCGCGCAAAGCATCGAGTCGATCCAGCGCGGCGAGATCCTCGCCTTCAAGTCCCGCTACTACGTCGCGGCGAACGCGGTGATCGCCATCGTGGGGGATCTGAGCCGCGGCCAGGCTGAAGCGCTCGCCGCGACGCTTTCCGCTCGTCTGCCGGCGGGCGAACCGCCATCCCAACTGCCGGCGGTGCCCTCCCTGGTGGACGGAGTTCGGCGGGCGATCCCGCATCCCTCGCAGCAGACCCACATCCTGCTGGGACAGCCCGGGATGAGCCGCGACGATCCGGATTATTTCCCGCTGTATGTGGGTAACCATATTCTCGGCGGCAGCGGGCTGGTGTCACGCATTTCCCAGGAGATCCGCGAACAGCGCGGGCTCGCCTACTCCGCTTACAGCTACTTCCTGCCCATGCGCCGCACCGGCCCGTGGCTGGCCGGTTTGCAGACCCGCAACGACCAGGCCGACGAAGCGGTCGCGCTGCTGCGTGAGGTCGTGACCCGCTTTGTCGCACAAGGACCTACCCGGGAGGAGCTGAAAGCAGCCAAGGCCAACATCACCGGCGGCTTTCCGCTGCGCCTCGACAGCAACCGCAACATCCTCGAACACTTGGCGATGATCGGCTTCTACGACCTGCCGGAAGACTACCTGGATACCTTCACGCAGAAGGTGGATGAGGTCACCGCCGCACAGATTCGCGATGCGTTCCAGCGCCGCCTGCACCCCGAGCGACTGGCGCTGATCACGGTCGGCGGCTGACCCTGGCCGGACCGGACACCCGGCGGCGTACCCGCGGCGGACAAAGCCCCCGGGTCCGCATCATCGCCGGCCGCTGGCGCGGCAAGCGGCGGGCGGTCAGCACGACGACGCCCGACCTCAGGCCGACACCGGACCGGGTGCGTGAAACCCTGTTCAACTGGCTGCAAGGGCAGGTCGAGCAGAGTCACTGCCTCGACCTGTTCGCCGGCAGCGGGGTACTCGGGCTGGAAGCGCTGTCGCGCGGTGCGGCCCGGGTGGTTGCCGTCGAGAACCACCCCGAAGCCGCCGCCATGCTGGAAAAGCACGGCACCGCGCTGGACCCGGCGCGCTATCGGGTCGTGCGCGAGGACGCCATGGCGTTTCTGCGCCGCCGCGCGGCGGTCCGTTTCGATATCGTCTTCGCCGACCCGCCCTTCGGACATCGGCTGCTGCCAAGGCTGGCACAACAGCTGGCGACGGCAGCCTGCCTGCACCCCGACTGTCTGTGGTATCTGGAAGACCGGGAGCCGCTGGCTGACGCGTTGCACGGGACCCCCTGGCAACTGCTGCGCCAGCGGCGCGCCGGGCAGGTACATTATGGGCTGGCGCGGCGCGGCGAGTGACACCACGGCCGACACGCCGCGCACCAGCCAGCGCGGCGATTTGCGCTA
>JAYZWP010000419.1:0-4774 GCA_036142245.1 Pseudomonadota bacterium
AGGCCTGGGAGCGCTGCACGCACGATCCGCAGCCGCCTGCCGAGGCGATGGAAGGTTACGTTCGTTGGGTCGACGCACTCCCCGGAACGCCGGTGTTCGTAGCCTACCCCGCGGTGTTCGATTTCTCCTTCATCAACTACTACCTCGCCCGCTTCGTGCGCCGCAGCCCGTTCGGATTCAGCGCACTCGATGTGCGCAGCTACGCCATGGCGCTCACCGGCAGCAGCTTCGGCGCGGCGACCAAATCGCGCATGCCGGCCGAGTGGCTGCCGGACCGCCCCCACACCCACGTGGCGCTGGACGACGCCCTGGAGCAGGGGGAGTGGTTCTGCCGCATGCTGATCGCCAGTCGGGAGCGCAGGCAACCGTGACGGGAAGCGACATGCGGGCCGTCGTCTGTTCCGGGCCGGGCGGACCGGACGTGCTCACCATCGGCGGCGCTGCGCGCCCGGTGCCGGGTCACAACCAGCTGCTGGTGCGGGTGCAAGCCTGTGCTCTGAACCGGGCCGATCTGCTGCAGTGCCGCGGGCTTTACCCTGCGCCGGCGGGAGAATCGGAAATTCTCGGGCTCGAACTGGCCGGCGAGGTTGTCGAAGCGGGCGACGGGGTCACTGCCTTTACGCCCGGCGACCGGGTATTCGGCCTGGTGGGCGGTGGTGCTTACGCACAGTACGCCTTGCTCGACGCGGACATGGCGCTGCGGATACCGGCGATGTGGGATTTCACCACCGCCACGGCAGTGCCGGAGGTGTTCTTCACCGCCTTTGAAACCCTCTTCACCCGGGGTGAACTCGCCGGGGGGGAAAACGTGCTCATCCATGCCGGCGCCAGCGGCGTCGGCACCGCTGCCATCCAGCTTGCCCGCCGGGCAGGCGCCCGGGTCTATGTCACCGCCGGCAGCGACGCCAAGATCGCACGCTGCCGTGATCTCGGAGCGGCGGGGGGCGTCAACTACCGCCAGATGGATTTCGGTGAAGGGGTGCGCGCCCTGACCGACGGTGCGGGGATAGACCTGATCGAGGATTTCATCGGCGCCGAGTACCTCGAACGCAATCTGGCGCTGCTGCGCCCGCTGGGACGGCTGGTGATGATCGCCTTCATGGGCGGGGCGAAGGCGGAGGTGAATCTGGCGTCAATCCTGACGCGCCGCCTCACCGTACGGGGGTTCGTGCTGCGCAGCCAGTCGCTGGAGGAGAAACGCGCCATCACCCGGCGCTTTCAGGAGCGGGTGTTGCCGGACTTGGTTGCCGGTACCCTGCAACCGGTGATCGATTCGGTCTACCCGGTCACCCGGGTCGCCGACGCCCATCGCCGCATGGCGGCGAACGAGAACGTGGGCAAGATCCTGCTTGACTGCACGCGTTGGGACTAGCGGAGCCCTATTAGCGGAGCCCTATAAAATGCGCTGCGTGGGTAGGGTTACCTGGCCGCTGGCAGCGAAACGACGAATGCCATGGCGGGCCTTACTTGCGGCGTTCCCCGTCCGCAGACACTGGCCCCGATCAAAGCAGCGCCAGCGTCGCCGCTTCGCTCTGGATGCCGCACTGCCCTTCACGCGCACGGGAAAGCGCCTTGCCGGCCGGGTCAGCGGCGAGACCGCGAAACCCGCCGGTGTCGGTTTTCGGTGGGTTACACCCTGTCGGGTTAACCCACCCTACCCGAACCATCGTCATGTGCGACCTTTGGCCGGCAACCGGGTAGCAGACAGTCACAACACCTCGTACCCCATCCCGAGGCGGCGCTGGACGTCGTCATAGAAGCGCTGCAACGCCGCGTCGCTGATGGTGAAGCCGAGGATGGACTTGGGCAGACCCGGTAACTGGAAGCGCCCGTCGGCGACGATGGCGGGGTTGCGCAGGATGCCGTATCGGGCGGCCACGGCCATGTCCTCCCGCACCAGATCGCGCACGGCGGCGGAGTGCACATCCTGTGCCCAGCGCTCGGCGTCGATGCCGATATCCGCGGCGCAGCGCTTCAGCACCGCGTAGTCGGCGATGTTGTCGCAGTCGGTCAGGTGCGCCTTCTGCACCCGGTCGAAGTAGTCCCAGTGCGCCGCCTGGCCACCCTGCAGTTCCGCCGCCTTGCAGCCGCGGGCGTTGGGAATGGAGTAGGGGTAGGGGAAATCCCGGGTCATCATCAGCTCGCAATCGATGCGCTGATCGTTCTCGTAGTCCCGCGCCTCGCCCCAGTGCTCCATCACCACCTCCTGCTTGGCGGCGACCGGATCGGGAAACAGCCGGCTGAAGAACTCCGGCGAGTCCGCCATGGGATAAACCCGCTGCACCACCGATATCTCCGGGTGGTCCGCCACAAAACGGCGCAACCGTTGCGAGAAGGGATAGGCCCAGGCGGACAGGCAATCGTGGAAAAACTCGAAGGTGACGGGTTCGGCCATGGGGTTACTCCTCCGGCAGTCGTTATTCGCGGGGTGCGGCGGACCGCTGGTCAGCGCGGCCCGATCTGAACCATAGTGTACCGGGGCGCCACGGCAATCCACGCGACGCGGGAGGAAGGAGCCATGCTGGACCAGGACTCGGTACTGACATTCATGACCGCCTACGCGGAGGCTTTCCACAGCTTCGAGCCGCAGCGGGTCGCGCCCTTTTACGCGTTCCCCCTCACCATGGCGAACAACGACGGCGTGCAGGTGATTTCCAACCCCGAAGCGCTGGCCGGTGCCGTCGCCGGGGTGAAGCAGCTACTCGACGCCAACGGCTACGCGCGCAGCGACCCGCCGCTGTTCAGCGTGCGGCTGCTGGACGCGCGGCTGGCGCTGGTGGGCTCGGAATGGCGGCGGCTGGATGGCCAGGGCGACGCGATCCAGCATTTCGGCACCACCTACCTTTTGCACGCCGGCGAGACGGGGTGGAAAATCCGCTCGGCAGTGCTGCACCGGCCCGAAGCGATGCGGGAACTCTGAGCGGCCCGCTACGACCCGCCGCCCGGTAACCACCGCCGGCGACAGAACAATCCGCAGCATGGGGGGAGAGATGACACAGCACCTGCCACCGGGGGTCACCGCCAAGAGTTTCAGCGCGGCACTGACCGCGCTGCGGGACATCGTCGGGTCCGACTGGGTCCACGCATCGCTGGAGGACGGCCTCGCCGGTTACCTGGACCAGATGTCCCCGGAGCCGCCGGAGGCGCGCATTCCCAGCGCCGCCGTCGCCCCGGCGAGCGTGGAGGAGCTGCAACGGGTGGTGCGGCTCTGCCACCAGCGGTCGATTCCGGTCTGGTACTACGGCACCGGCAAAAATTTCGGCTACGGCGGCCCGGCGGTGAAGCTGACCGGTTATCTGGTCATCGACATGAAGCGCATGGACCGGATTCTGGAGGTGGATGAGGCGTCCGGCTACGCCCTGGTCGAGCCCGGCGTTTCCTACCTGCAGCTTTACCAGCATCTGCAGCAGATCGGCTCGAACCTCTGGATCGACTGCGCCGCACCGGCCTGGGGCGGCATTATCGGCAATGCCATGGAGCACGGCGCCGGCTACACCCCCTATGGCGACCATTACCTCTTCTCCTGCGGTATGGAGGTGATGCTGGCGGACGGCAGCCTCGTGCGCACCGGCATGGGCGCCATGCCGAACAGCAGATCCTGGCAGCTGTTCAAGTACGGTTACGGGCCCTACCTGGACGGCATGTTCACCCAGGGCAACCTCGGCATCGTCACCAAGATGGGCATCTGGCTGATGCCCAGACCGCCCGCGTACAAACCCTTCCTGTTCACCTTCGCCAACGAACAGGATGTCGGCCAGATCATGGAGGTGATGCGCCCGCTCAAGGTGAGCCTGGTCTACCAGAACGCCGCCGTGCTGGAGCACGTGAGCTACAGCGCCGGCGTGCAGGCGGTGCGCAGCGACTACTGGACAGAAAAGTCACCCATGCCGCGGGAAGCCTGGGCGCAGATCGTCCGGGACCTCGACATCGGCTGGTGGAACCTCTACGGCGCCGTTTACGGCCTGCCGGAGAATGTCGAAATTCAGTGGGGCATCATTCGCGACGCCTTCATGCAGATCAAAGGGGCGCGCCACTTTCTGGAGCGTCCGCCGGAGGATGTCGGCTGGGCCTACCGCCACAAGCTGATGCAGGGCATCCCGAACATGACGGAGTTCAACATCGTCAACTGGCGCGGTGGCGGTCACATCAACTTCACCCCCATCGCGCCGATGCGCGGCGCGGTCGCCCTGCGCGCCATGGACATCATCCGCGAGGTGCAGGAGCGCCACGGCTTCGACTACATGACCGAGTACGTCGCCACCTTCCGCGGCCTGATCAAGCTGCTGATGATCATGTTCGACCCGCGCGACCCGGAAGACGCGCGCCGCGCCTACGCGTGCGCTGACGAGATTCTGCGGGTCTGCGCGGACCTCGGCTTCGGCGAACTGAAGGCACACCTGTCCTTCATGGACCTGGTACAGGGGTTCTACAAGGCCAACGACGGCGGTCTGCAAACCACCCTGCAGAAACTGAAGGACGGCCTGGACCCGAAGGGCATCCTGGCACCCGGCAAGTCCGGCATCTGGCCGTCCCACTGGACGCCGGAGCTGGGACCGGTGACGCGCGAGACCTGATCAACTCGCGCATAGCCCACCGGATGCGGTGCGCGCGGCGCGCCGCGTCGGCAAGAGCCCGGTTTCCTCACCTCACCGGGCAGCGTGGTACGGTCACGCCCAGCGGCAATCCGGCGGTTGATCGAACGCCCGGCGAATGGCCGGGCGTTCGACAGTATGGCGGTGAGCCGTAGAGCCGTCAGGGCGCCGTCAGTTGATAC
>JAYZWP010000420.1:0-4953 GCA_036142245.1 Pseudomonadota bacterium
CGGGTTACCACGCTGCTGCGCGACCACGATCTCGATGCCCTGGGAGAGGAACTCGAACTGGTGCGCGAAGCGAGCACCCGCTTCGATGCGCGGCGGTATCGTCAGGGAGAACTGAGCCCGGTTTACTTCGGTTCGGCCATCAACAACTTCGGTGTGCGCGAGATTCTCGACGCCATGGTCGAACACGCGCCTGAGCCGCAGCCGCGCTCGGCGCTGCAGCGGGAAGTGGCGCCAGACGAGGCGAAGTTGACCGGGTTCGTTTTCAAGATCCAGGCCAACATGGACCCCGCCCATCGTGACCGTATCGCGTTTTTGCGACTCTGCTCCGGGGATTACCGCCCCGGCATGAAGCTGCACCACGTGCGCCTGGGTCGCTCCATCAACGTCGCCAACGCGGTCACCTTCCTGGCCGGGGAGCGGCAGACAGCGGCGGGGGCCGTTGCCGGGGATATCATCGGTATCCACAACCACGGCACCATCCGGGTCGGAGACACCTTCACCGAGGGGGAAACCCTGACCTTCACCGGGGTGCCGGATTTCGCGCCGGAACTGTTTCGACGGGCCCGGCTGGAGAACCCGCTGCGCGCCAAAGCGTTGCTGAAAGGGTTGCAGCAGCTGGCGGAAGAGGGGGCGACCCAGCTCTATCGGCCGCTGGTCGGCAACGATCTGATTCTGGGGGCGGTCGGTATCCTGCAGTTCGATGTGGCTGCCTATCGTCTGAAGGATGAATACGGCGTCGAGTGCCGCTTCGAACCGGTGAATGTCGCACTGGCCCGCTGGGTGCGTTGCGACGACGCCACGCTGCTGGCGGAGTTTCGCCGCAAGGCGCAGGCCAATCTCGCCCTGGACGGGGCCGGAGACCTCGCCTATATCGCTCCCAGCCGGGTGAATCTGCAGTTGACCGAGGAGCGTTGGCCCGACATCGAGTTCGCCGCGACCCGGGAGCACGCGGTCGCATGATGTGCGTTGACACTTCAGGCAGGTGATTCGCCCCAGTGGCTGCGGGTGATTCGGTGATACGCCGGCCGTACCTTGGTTCGCGATCAGACGCGTTGCTCATACCTGTCTGGGCGCGCCGTGGAGTCGGTTCGCCGTCATGAACGACGCGGATCCGGGACGGGAAACGGAGCCGTGGCACCAGCTTGCCGCGGATGAGGTGCTGGGCCGGCTCGATACCGCGCCGGGGGGGATCGGCGAGGAGGAGGCAGCGGCGCGACTTGAGCGCCACGGCGCCAACCGATTGCCGCGGCCGCGCAGACGCAGTGTCGTGATGCGCTTTCTGGGCCACTTTCACAACATTCTGATTTACGTTCTGATCGCGTGCGCCTTGGTCACGGCGACTCTCGGTCATCTCGTCGATACGGCGGTCATTCTGGCCGTGGTCCTGGCTAACGCCGTGATCGGTTTCGTCCAGGAGGGACGGGCGGAGCGGGCCGTGGACGCCATCCGCCACCTGCTCGCACCCAAAGCCAACGTCTTGCGTGCGGGGACACGCCGTACCCTGGAGGCCGAGGACCTGGTGCCGGGGGATGTGGTGCTGCTGGAGGCGGGCGACCGCGTGCCTGCTGACTTGCGGCTGTTTCAGGTCAACGGACTGCACGTGCAGGAAGCGGTTCTCACCGGCGAGTCGGTTCCCACGGAGAAACGTACGGCAGCCATTGCCGGCAGCCCGCCGCTTGGTGACCGGGTATGCATGGCGTATAGCGGCACGCTGGTGGCCAGCGGTCTGGCGCGCGGCGTGGTGGTGGCGACCGGTACACGCACCGAGATAGGGCGGATCAGCGGCATGCTCGGGCAGGTGGAAATGCTCACCACGCCGCTGGTGCAGCAGATGAACCGCTTTGCCCGCTGGCTGACCGTGGTGATTTTGGTGGTTGCCGGTGGGCTGCTGCTGTACGGCCTGTTCGCGCGACAGATTCCGTTCGAAGAGCTGTTCATGGCGGTGGTCGGGCTGTCGGTCGCCGCGATCCCCGAGGGGTTACCCGCGGTCCTGACTATTACACTTGCTGTCGGCGTCCAGGCGATGGGACGCCGGCACGTCATTGTGCGGCGTCTGCCGGCCATCGAAACCCTGGGGTCGGTATCGGTGATCTGTACCGACAAGACCGGCACGCTGACCCGCAACGAGATGATGGTCGCCAGCGTCGTCACCCCCTTACACCGCTTTTCCCTCGAGGGGTTGGGGTACGAACCCCGGGGTGCCGTCCGGCTGAACGAGGCCGTCATCAGCGGTCGTGAACACGCCATCCTGGAAGAGATCGGGCGCACGGCGGCGCTGTGCAACGACGCCTCGCTGTGCGAACGCGCCGGTGTTTGGACGGTCGAGGGCGACCCGATGGAAGGCGCGCTCATGGCTCTGGCCGGCAAGCTGGAGATCGACGCGCAGCACCAACGGGCAGTGTGGAGCCGCACCGACACTATTCCTTTCGACGCCAAACACCGCTTCATGGCGACCCTGAACCATAACCACGACAACCATGCGGTCATTTCGGTAAAGGGAGCCCCGGAGCAGATTTTCGCCCTGTGTGGCGCCCAGCGAAGCCCGGCCGGATCGACCGAACCCCTCGATCTGGCAAGTTGGCACGAAAAGGCCGAGCAGGTGGCCGCGCTTGGGCAGCGGGTGCTCGCCCTGGCCGTGCGAACCGTGCCCGCCGGGCATACCGTTCTCGAAATGGATGATCTTGGCGGGGAGCTGATCCTGCTCGGTCTGGTCGGGCTGATCGATCCGCCGCGTCCCGAAGCCATCGATGCGATTGCGGAATGTCGCCAGGCCGGCATCCGGGTGAAGATGATCACCGGTGACCATCGCGGAACGGCGCTTGCCATCGCGCGGCAGATCGGACTTGAAAACTCGGAACAGGCGCTGACCGGCGCCGAACTGGATCGCCTGGATGATGCTGGCCTGGCCGGTCTGGTGATGACGACCGACGTTTTCGCCAGAACCAACCCCGAGCACAAATTGCGTCTCGTCATGGCGCTGCAGTCCGCCGGGCTGACCGTGGCGATGACCGGGGACGGGGTCAACGATGCGCCGGCGCTGAAACGCGCTGACGCCGGTATCGCCATGGGACTGAAGGGCAGCGAGGCAGCGCGCGAGGCGGCGGAACTGGTGCTGACCGACGATAACTTCGCTTCCATAGTCGCCGCGGTGCGGGAAGGGCGCACCGTCTACGACAACATCAAGAAGGTGATCAGTTGGACGCTGCCCACCAATACGGGTGAGGCGATGACCGTCGTCGTGGCGCTGTTGTTCGGTATGGCACTACCCATAACGCCTGTCCAGATTCTCTGGGTGAATCTGATCACGGCCGTTACCCTGGGCATCTCCCTGGCATTCGAGCCAACGGAAAAGCGCACCATGCGGCGTGCACCACGCCGGCGCGATCAACCCCTGCTGGGTGGCGATCTGGCGTGGCATATCGCGTTGGTTTCGATGCTGTTTCTCGGTGGTGTTTTCGGTATCTATCAGCACGCCGTCAGCCAGGGATATTCCCAGGATCTGGCCCGTACCCTGGCGATGAATACCCTGGTGGTGATGGAGATCTTCCACCTGTTCTTTATCCGCAATATCTACGGCACCTCGCTGACCTGGCAGGCGGTTCGGGGCACCCGGGTGGTGTGGATTACGGTGCTCACGGTGGTCGCCGCGCAGTTCGCCGTGACCTATTTCCCGCCGTTCCAGGCGCTGCTGTCGACCGAAGCGGTGGCGCTCGGTGACGGTCTCGTGGTGGTCGCGGTGGGCGTGGCGCTGTTTGCCGTTATCGAGGTCGAAAAGCAGTTACGGTTGCGCGTTGTGCGCCGCAGGTCGCGATGAAACGGCCGCCGGGCGCTGTTCGGATCGAACGAACACGCCTTGGCGGCCCCGGGCGGCAGCCGGCGGGAATCGCCGGGGCGCCTTAATGTTTAGAGGGCAGCGATACGAGTCCGTTGGCGGCACAACTCGTCCCGCTGCCGTTCATGCTCCTGCCGGCGCTCGCGTTCCTGAACCACCACCTCGCCGGGTGCTTTTTCCGTAAAGGCAGGGTTGGCCAGTTTCCGGGCGCTACGCTCCAACAACTCATCCAGTTTGGCGATCTGTTTGTCGAGCCGGCCAAGTTCCGCCGCCACGTCGATGACGTCCGCCATGGGCAGCAGCAACTGTCCTTCACCGACCATGGCCACGGCACAGCCTGCGCGGCGATCCGCCGTGTCAAGCAGTGTCAGGCCGTCGAGCCGGGCAAGACGGCATACGGCGGAACGGTGCTCTTCCACCCAGCGCCGTTCCCGCGGTGATTGACTGTCCAGCAACGCCGGGAGAGCCTGGGCGGGTGAAATGCTCATCTCGCCGCGGATGTTGCGCACCGCCCCGACCAGGTCGATGACCCAGCGCATCGCCGCGTCCGCCGTTTCGTCCGCCTGCCACTCCGCTGCCTTGGGGTAGGGTTCCACCATGATGCTGGAGCCGTGGCTGCCGGCCAGCGGGGCCACCTGCTGCCAGATCTCCTCGGTGATGAAGGGGATGACCGGGTGGGCCATGCGCAGGGTCGCTTCCAGCACCGTGATCAGCGTGTGGCGCACCGCCGCCTGGCGCGACGCCGGTGCATCGGCATCGTTCAGGGTGATCTTGGCCAGTTCAATGTACCAGTCGCAGTACCGGTCCCAGACAAACTGGTACAGCGACTGGGCGACGAAGTCGAACCGGTAGTCCTCGATCGCCCGGGCGATCTGGGCCGCGGTACGTCCCAACTCGCCGCGAATCCAGCGCTCGGCGGCGCCCGGTTCGCCGACATCGCCTGGAGTGCAGGCCTGACCCTCGCAGTTCATCAGCTCGAAACGGGCCGCATTCCACAGCTTGGTGCAGAAGTTACGGTAACCCTCGATACGCGCCAGGTCGAACCGGACATCGCGTCCCTGGGTGGCGAGGGAGGCGAATGTGAAGCGCAGCGCATCCGTGCCGAAACCCGGGATGCCCTG
>JAYZWP010000421.1:0-5688 GCA_036142245.1 Pseudomonadota bacterium
GGGTGCACAACCAGACACCGGCCGAGTTTCGAGACGATGTCACCCGCACCAAGGCGCTGCTTGAGGACATCGGCGCGGTGGCCGTGGGCGGATATCGGGCGGCCAGCTATTCCATCGATGCGCGTAACCTCTGGGCGCTCGATGTCCTGGCGGAATGCGGCTATCTCTATAGTTCGAGCATCTACCCGGTGCGCCACGACCTGTATGGCATGCCGGACGCGCCGCGTTTCCCGTACCAGCCGAAGCCCGGGTTCACCGAAGTACCGATCACCACGCTGCGCTTGGCAGGGCGAAATTTCCCGTGCGGCGGTGGCGGGTATTTCCGGCTGCTGCCGTATGCCGCATCGCGCTGGGCGGTGCGGCGGGTCAACCGGATCGACGCCCAACCCGGTATTTTTTACTTTCATCCATGGGAACTGGACCCCGAACAGCCACGGCCATCCGGGCTTACCGTCAAGACCCGATTTCGCCATTACCTGAACCTGCGGCGCATGGACTCGCGGCTGCGGCGGTTGCTGCAGGATTTCTCCTGGGGTCGGATGGACCAAGTCTTTCAGTCTGCCGTTGTACCGTTCCAGGCAATCCCGGCCGCCGGCTGATCCAGCGTCGTGGTGTCCGAGTCCGTTGTTACCGTAGCGACAGCCGCTGAGCGGGACCCCTGGGAGCGTTACGTTGGCTCCCACGTCCGGGCGACCCATTACCATCAGTTCGGCTGGGGAGAGCTGATCCGGCAGGTTTTCGGCCACCAGGGCCCGTACTTCATCGCCCGTAACGCCGGTGTTGTTACGGGGGTACTACCGACGGTGCGCCTGAAGAGCCGGCTGTTCGGCGACTACCTCGTGTCGATGCCTTACTTCAATTATGGCGGCGTCCTGGCAGACGACGACGCCACCGCGGGGCGGTTGCTCGACGCGGCGGCCGATTATGCCGCCGCGGCGGGCCTGGATCACCTCGAGGTGCGACACACCGACCCCGTGCAGCCCACGTGGCCAGCACGCGCCGATAAGGTTTGCATGCACCTGCCGCTACCCGACGACGAAGAGACCCTGTTCAAGAACCTGGGGTCGAAGTTGCGCGCGCAGATCCGGCGGCCGGAAAAGGAGGGGGCACGCGCGCGGGACGGTGGCGCGGAACTGCTGGACGACTTCTACGCCGTGTTTTCCCGCAACATGCGGGACCTGGGCACGCCGGTGTACGGTCGCCGCTTTTTTTCGGCGATGCTGGCGGCCTGGCCGCGGGACACCCGCATCATGGTGGTCCATCTGGGCGAGGTGCCGGTCGCTGCTGCTTTTCTCATCGGTTACCGTGAGCGGCTCGAGATTCCCTGGGCGTCGTCCCTGCGGGAGTACAACCGCTTCGGTGTCAACATGATGCTGTACGCCGAGGTGCTGAAATACGCCATTCGGCGTGGTTATCGAGTTTTTGATTTTGGCCGCTCGACCGTCGATGCCGGCACCTACAAGTTCAAGAAGCAGTGGGGAGCCCAACCGCAGCCGCTGCACTGGGAGTACTGGCTGCCGGATGGCGCCGCGTTACCTGAGTTGCGGCCCGATTCGCCGAAGTTTCGTCTAGCCGTGTCGGCATGGCAGCGGCTCCCGGTCCGTCTTGCCAATTGGATCGGGCCGAGCATTGTCAAGAATCTTCCCTGACGAGGTACCGGAGTTGATCGGATCGGTTGCCGGATCGCGGTGACGCTTCCGGTCGGTTTCCGATGAAGGGGCTCTACCACGGCTGGTACGTGCTCGCGGTCGCTGCGCTCGCCGGCGTTCTAACCGCGGGCAGCAGCCAGATGTTTCTCGGATCGATCCTGCCGTTTCTCACCGCCGAGACCGGTTGGAGTGGCAGTGCCATTACCGGCGCCGTTTTTACCGGCACCTTGCTCGGTGGGTTGTTCGCCCCGCTGGCGGGAGTTCTGAATGATCGACACGGTCCCCGGTTGCTGCTGCCCGGGGCTGGCATCGTCCTGGCATTGGGTTACCTGCTGATTGCCAGCGCCGACACGCTGGTCGTTTTTTATATCGGGTATGCGCTGGCGCGCCTGGCAGCCCAGGGTACCTTGGGTGGTGCGGTGTTGCGCAGCATTCCGGTGCGCTGGTTTCATCGCTATCGCGGTCGCACCATGGGAATCGTCACCATGGCCGTGCCGCTGGGCGCGGCACTGATCGCCATGATCGCCCAGGCGGTTCTGGCGGCAGGATTCAATTGGCGGGCTACCCTGGCCGGCCTGAGCCTGGCCACACTGGTGTTGATGGTCGTGCCGGGCTGGTTGTTGCTGCGCAAGGGGCCTGAATCCCTCGGACTGCGGCCGGATGGCGACCTCGAACCGATGGAAATCGATCCCACCGAGCGGATAAATGTTGCCGATGAACCGAAGTGGACTGTCGCCGAGGCCTATCGGACCCGCACCATGTGGCTGCTGGTCCTGGCAACGGTGCTGGGTATCGGTGCGAATGGCGCCATGATTTTCTATCACGTCACCTATCTGGTCGAGGTCGGGCTCTCCCCGGTAATGGCGGTGACCTGCTCCAGCACCCTGGCGCTGTGTGGGGCGGTGGCGAACCTCGGTTGGGGCTTCCTGGCGGAGCGTTACACGGAACGTTCCCTGGCGATTGTCTCCCAATGCGGTGCGGCGGTGCTGGTGCTCGCGATGTTGCAGGTATCCGGCCTGTGGGGTGCGCTGGGCCTCGCCGTCGGGTTGGGTGTCATGATCCGGGGTGAAAGCTCCTTGATCAGCCTGATGGTGGCGACCTATTTCGGCCGCTACGCCTATGGCCGGATCATCGGCCTGCTGACGACTTTCCAGTTGATAGGGTTGGGCAGTGGCCCGTTGCTCGCTGCGTTGTTGTACGACGCTACCGGCAGCTTCT
The DNA here is from genome assembly GCA_036142245.1 of Pseudomonadota bacterium. Taxonomy (GTDB): domain Bacteria; phylum Pseudomonadota; class Gammaproteobacteria; order Immundisolibacterales; family Immundisolibacteraceae; genus JAYZWP01. The sequence goes on from JAYZWP010000421.1 coordinate 2,868, forward strand.
CGGCGCTGTACGTCGCGCTGAGCGTGATCTATGTGGTGACGGCGCTGTTGTTTCTGTGCTGTGCACCACCCCGGCATGCGGCGGTGGCTGCCTGACAAATCATTTGACCGGCACGAAAGTGCCGTTCAGAAGGGCCAGAACCAGGGACCTCGATCGAGCTTGTCGCGACAGGAGGCCAACTGCGCGCCGTAGCGGCTGGCACGCTGGTCGACTCGTTTGGCGGTCTCCAGTAACCAACTCTTGTTCCGATACGTACCTTTCCGGTAGCCCCCGTGGCCCTCGTGATACGCCAGATACTGGGCTTCACCGTCCCACTTGGAGATGCCGAGCAGCCGCGCGCTCATGTTTCCGTACCAACCGATGAAGTCGGCGGCATCGGCGAAATCGTCGCGGTCCGCACCGCGGTTACCGGTCTTGTCGCGATACCAGTCCCAGGTGGCGTCCTTGGCTTGTGCATAGCCGTACGCATCCGACGCCCGGGTGGTCGGAATGAGCCCCAACAGCCGCCGTCGCGGCGGCTTGGCGCGAGCGCGAAACGCCGATTCCTGGTAGATGATGGCCATCTGGATCTGCGCCGGGACCCCCCAACGGGACTGGCTGCGTTGGGTCGCCTTGTACCAGTCGCGGCGCTGGTCGAACAGACCGCACAAATCCTCGGTCTGGCGCGGTGGCGCCATCGCGCATCCGTAGACCAAGGAGCTCAGCAGCAACAGCGCCACACCGCGGAAAGCAGCGGAGCGCATCTCCTGCCGGTCCCGGGGCTGCCGGGTGGAAGTCTCCCCGGTCACCCGCGCGCGAGTCGACTCCGGCGGCGCTGCGTCCCCTCGAACAGCAGGGAGAGTGCAGCGGGCACGAAGGTCAGCGTAAGCAGCGTCGAGAACAGCAGGCCGAACAGCACGATGATGCCCAGACCGCGATACAGTTCAGTCCCCGAGCGGGGCAAAAACACCAGCGGCGCCAAGCCGAACACCGTGGTCAGGGTGGTCATCATGATGGGGCGCAGACGTGCCCGGGTACTTTCCAGTACCGCTTGCGTGACGGCCATCCCGGCTTTCAGGTTGGCGCGTGCCTGAGTCACCAGCAGAATCGGATTGTTGACGACGATGCCGACCAGCACCAGGAAACCCAGCATCGAGATCATGTCGAAAGGCTGCCGGACTCCGGGCAGTAAATTCATCAACCACAGGCCGAGGATACCGCCGGCGATGCCCAGTGGAACAGTCAGCATGATGAGCAGCGGATAACCCCAGTGAGCAAAGATCGCCACCATCAGCAGGTAGGCGAGGACGCCGGCTATGAGCAGATTTTCCAGCAGCGCGGCACGGGTCGCGTGCAGCTTGTCACTGGCCCCGGCGATGCGTAGCGTCACCCCTTGCGGTACCCGTCCCTCGGCGCGCAGCGCGCCGACCACCTGCTGTTCGACCGCCTGCACCGCCGCTTCCAGCGGCATGTCCCGCGGTGAGACGATGGACAGGGTCACCGTGCGCTCCCCGTTGACCCGGCGGATGGTATCGGTGTTGACGGACTCATGGATGGTGGCGATGGAGCGCAGCGGCACGATGCCGCCGAGCGGCGAGTAGATCGGCAGCTCCGCCAGATCCTGCGGGCGGCGGACGGTGTCGTTGGTTCCATACAGGTAAAGATCCATCTTCTCGTCGCCGAGATAGAAATCGTCGTGATAGGCGCCGTCCGTCAGCGCCCAGATGAGATAACCCAGCTCATCGGTGCGGATACCCAGTTCCGCGGCACGCTCCCAGTCCGGATGGATTTCCAGCATCGGTTGTCCCAGGCTCAGCGTCGCCGGAGAAGGTCTGATCTGGGGATTACCGAGTACCTGCCGCGCCCGCAGAAACGCCTCGAACGCGACCTGGAAAATCGGCGCAAGCTGCGGCCCGGAGATGTCCAGGTCCATGCTGCGGGTACCCCCCTGATTACCGGAGAAGATCGAACCGCGGGCGGAGAACGCCAGCATCCCCGGCAGCTCGCTGGTGTAGGCGGTCAGGATGTCGATCAAGGGGTTGATATGGTGTGGCGCCTGGGGGCCGCCGATCAGCTGTACCCCCGTAGCGCTGGTCATGGTCATGAGCCAGGTGAGTGCCGGAATCTGCGTGCGGCCGGCGTCGAAATCCTCCGGGCTGTCGTCAAGATGGGGAGCGAAGGTGGCGACCAGATCCTGGGTGACCGCGTCCATGGTTTCCAGGTTGTATCCGGGTGGCGGAAAGATCAGGGAGAAGGTGATGGGTTCCTCCCCTTCCGGGAGGTATTCGGCCTTGGGGGTGAGGAAGAGAAGAATCGCTCCGGTGACGCCCAGGACGAGGGCAATCAGCAGCAGACGCAGCGGGATACTCGGCAGCATCCAGGCGACGAATTGCAGCACGCTGTCCCGAAAGCGTATACCGATCCGTTCCAGCGGTCCCGGGTTTCCCGGCTGCTGATCGTGCGCCATATAGCCCGCCGCGGCGGCGGGAATCAGCGTGGTGGCGACCAGCATCGAGAAGAGGATGGACGCAGAAATGGCGATGGCGATATCGGAGTAGAGTTGCCCGGCCTCCTCCTCGATCAGGATCAACGGAAGGAAGACGAAAACCGTCGTCAGGGTCGATGCGAGGACGGCGGTCCACACCTCCTGAACCCCTTCCACGGCGGCCGCGAGTCGTTCCTTGCCCAGCTGCATATGCCGGTGGATGTTCTCCAGCACGACAATGCTGTTGTCCAGCGTCATGCCGATAGCGAAGGCCACACCCGCAAGTGAGACCACATTGATCGTTCGGCCCGTCACCAGCAGCCCGAGAAATGCCGCGATTGTGCAGATGGGGATGCC
>JAYZWP010000422.1:0-3165 GCA_036142245.1 Pseudomonadota bacterium
AGGAGCATCGGGATGACGTGGTTTTCCCCTGACGTGGATTGGCGCCGGCTGCCGCTGCGTGGTCTGGTGCTGACGGCGGTGCTGGGCACCGCGGGCTGCGGTGGCGAGCAGACCGCGCAGCAGGAAACGCAGTTGCGCCCCGTGCGGTATCTGGAGGTGCAGCCCGGCGGGGCCACCCAGCGCCGGGTTTTTACCGGCCAGGCGCAGGCGGTGGTGCGCTCGACCCTGAGCTTCAAGGTGTCCGGCACCATCGCCACCCTGCCGGTGCAGGTGGGCGATGCCGTGGGTCCGGGGGAGGTGATCGCCACCCTCGCGCCCCGCGACTACGAAATCCGCGTTCAGGAAGCCGAGGCGACGGTTACCCGCGCCCGGGCGGAACTGCGCAATGCCACCGCCAACTATGACCGGATACGCAGCCTTTACGAAACGAACACCGTGTCCAAGGGGGAACTGGACCAGGCGCGCACTGGCTTTGAACTGGCTCAGGCGCAGTTGCGCGCCAGCGACAAGCAGCTCGAAGCGGCGCGGCTGCAGCTGACGTACACCCGTCTCGTTTCGCCGGGCGGCTGCGTGGTGGCGGCGACCTCCGCGACCGAAAACGAGAACGTCGCCGTCGGCACGCCGGTGGTGGAAGTGACCTGCGGCGAGGCGTACGAAGTGCGCATCGCGGTGCCGGAACTGCTGATCGCCGGCATCGACGCGGGGGACGAGGCGGTGGTGCGGTTCGATGCGCTGCGGGGCAAGCGGTTCGCGGCACGGGTGACCGAGGTCGGCATCTCCGCGACCGATGTGTCCACCACCTTCCCCGTTACTGTAGTGCTTGAGGAAAGCGATCCGGAGATCCGTTCCGGCATGGCGGCGGAGGTGGTGTTCGAATTCAGTGCTGTCACGGCGGGGCGGTTACTGCTGCCGCCGGTCGCGGTGGGGGAGGATCGGGACGGCCGCTTCGTGTTGCTGCTGGAATCCGGCACCGGCGACCGCGGTATCGTGCGCCGCCAGCCGGTGACCGTGGGGGATCTGACAGCGTCCGGGCTGGAGATTCTGTCGGGCGTTGCCGTTGGCGACCAGGTGGTGACCGCCGGCATCAGCCGGCTGCAGGATGGCATGGCCGTGCGGGTGCCCGCCGGCGGCGGTGGCTGACCGGTGGATCTGACGCGCCTGGCCCTCGACAACGACCGCGTCACCGCGGTGTTGCTGATCATTGTGCTGCTGGGCGGTGTGACGGCGTTTTTCGGTCTGCCGCGGGACGAGGACCCCGGCTTTACCATCCGCGTAGCCCAGGTGGTGACCCGGTTTCCCGGTGCCAGCCCGGTGCGGGTGGAACAGCTGGTGACCGACAAGATCGAGAAGGCGATTCAGGAGATGCCGGAACTCGATTTCGTTACCAGCGAATCGGCCACCGGCATCTCCATCATCCGGGTCAACCTGAAGGAGGAGTACGCCGATCTGCGACCCATCTGGGACGACCTGCGCCGCAAGGTGGAGGGGGTGATTCCGGATCTGCCGCCGGACAGCGTTACGCCGGTCGTGAACGACGAATTCGGCGATGTGTTCGGCGTGGTGCTCACCCTGACCGGCGAAGGGTTCAGCTACGCCGAGCTGAAACAGGTGGCGGACGAGGTGCGCAACGAGTTGCTGCTGCTGGGCGAGGTGGCCAAGGTCGATATTTTCGGCGACCAGGAGGAGCGGCTGTTCATCGACTACAACAACGCCCGTCTGGTGGAGCTGGGGCTGGCGCCGGGGCAGCTCGCCGGGATTCTCGCCTCCAGTAATATCATTGTGCCCGGCGGCGCCATCACCGTGGGGCCGGAACGCATCGTGCTGGAACCGACCGGCAATTTCGAGTCGGTGCGCGACGTAAGCCGCACCCTGGTCTCCTTGCCCGGCGGGCGGGGCGTGGTCTACCTGGGGGATATCGCCCGGGTCTACCGCGGCTACATCGACCCGCCGGCTTCCCTGGTCAGCGCCAGTGGTGTTCCCGCGTTGGCGCTGGGGGTCTCCATGGTGCAGGGGGGCAACATCATCACCCTGGGTGAGCAGGTGTCGGCCGCCGTGCAACGGTTGCGCGCCGCCTACCCCTGGGGGCTGGAGTTCGACCTGGTCGCCTACCAGCCGGGCCGGGTCGAGGCCTCGGTCAACGGCTTCGTGGTCAACCTGTTGCAGGCGGTGGCCGTGGTCATGGCGGTGATGCTGCTGTTCCTCGGACTGCGCACCGGACTGGTGGTGGCGAGTCTGATTCCGATGGCAATCCTGCTCACCTTTCTGGTGATGTCGGGCTTCGACATCGGCCTCGACCGGATGTCCCTGGCGGCCCTGATCATCGCCCTCGGGATGCTGGTGGATAACGCCATCGTCATGGCGGAGAACACCCAGGTGCTGGTGGATGACGGCCTGGACCCGAAGGAGGCGGCGATTCGGTCCGCCGCCGAACTGCGGGTGCCGCTGCTCACCTCATCGCTCACCACGGCGGCAGCCTTTCTGCCCATTTTTCTCGCCGAGTCCACGGTGGGGGAGTACACCGCGCCGCTGTTCAAGGTGGTGTCCATCGCGCTGCTCGCCTCCTGGCTGCTGGCCCTGACCCTGATCCCGCTAATGTGCCGTTACTTCATTCGTCCGCGCCGCGACGCGGCGGCCGAGCCGGGTGGTATCGCCGCGCGCTACACAGGCTGGCTGGCGGCCGTGCTGCGCCACCGGGTGGCGAGTCTGGCGGTGATCGTGCTGCTGTTTTCCGGCGCCATCTATCTCGCCCGCTACGTCCCTAATATCTTCTTCCCGCCTTCCGACAACGCCTTTTTCAAGGCGGATCTGGAACTGCCGGTAGGCAGCGACATCGAGGCGACGCGGGGGGTGGTGGCGCGGCTGGAGACCTTTATTCGCGCGGAATTGCTGGCCGGCGCCGGGCAGCACGGTATCACCGACTGGGTGAGCTACGTCGGTGAAGGGGGCCCGCGCTACGTGCTCGGCCACACCCCCAAACCACCCAAACCGCATTACGCCTATCTGCTGCTGAACGTGAGCGACCACCGGGCGATCGATGGACTCATCGCGCGACTGGAGCGGTTCAGCTTCGACAGTTTTCCCGATCTCACCGCCACCTTTCGCCGCACCCTGAACGGCCCGCCGGTGGAGAAGCCGGTGCAGGTGCGGCTATTGGGCCCGGATGAC
>JAYZWP010000423.1:0-4166 GCA_036142245.1 Pseudomonadota bacterium
GTTCGGTGTGACCGGCGGCGGCGAGGAGACCGGCGCGGATGACCAGTCCAACGAATACGAGGTGCGGCAGAACAACCCGGTCAGCTTCTGGGATGAAATCACCAAATCGCTCGATGACCTGGTCGCAGAGGACGGACGAGTGAACATCAACCGCACCGCCGGCGTGGTGACGGTGACCACGGATGCGACCCGCATGCGCGAAGTCGCAGAATACCTGGCGGCGGTCAAGGCGGGCAGCCTGCGCCAGGTACGTATCGAGGCGCGGATCGTCGAGGTGGAGCTGGATGACCGCAACCGGCTCGGAATCGACTGGGCCGCGCCGAACCTGGCCGGTCTGGGACGGTACGATGCCGGCGCCTTCCTGTTGTCCGGCGGAGGCGTGATTCCGGGAGAGGATCTCGATATCACGTCAGGGCTGGAAATTACCCGCGACGGCAGTTTTCGCGCGGTGATCAATGCGCTGTCGGAACAGGGCAGCATCAACGTGGTATCGCAGCCGAAGATCCTGGCGCTGAACAATCAAACCGCGCAGATTCGCGTCGCCACCGACACGCCCTACTTCGTTCAGACCAAGTCCGCCGTGCCCGGAAGCCTCAACGTGCCCGCCCAGCCGGCGCAGTTCGAGCAGCGCACCGCCAGTCTGGGGCTGGTACTACAGGTGACGCCGCACGTCGCCCGGGACGGCTGGATCACGCTGGAGATCGCGCCGGTCATCACCCGCAGCACCGGCCGGGTCCCGAGTCCGGATCCCGAGTTCGCCGACAGTGCCGGCCCGCTCATCGTGGATGTCAAGCAGACCAGCGTCATGGCGCGGGTGCGCAGCGGCGAGACCGTCGTGCTCGGCGGCTTGATCCAGGACGATGCCCGCCAGGATGTCTCCAAGGTGCCGTTGTTCGGCGATCTGCCGATGGTGGGGGGGTTGTTCCGCGATACCGTTGACACCAGCGCCCGCAAGGAGCTGGTGGTGTTCGTAACTCCGGTGGCCGAGGTACCGTCGTCCGCGCAGGAAGCCGTCTGGTAAGCCGTGAACGCACCGCATCCCCGCATTCCGCATCCGGATCAGCTGTTTCAGTCCATGGGGCTGCGTGAGGATCCCTTCAAGATCACGCCGGATCTGGACTACTTTTTCCCGCGCACCCAGCACCAGGAGCTGATCTCTCAGCTCGAGTTCGCACTGCTTGGCGGCTCCTTGGCCGTGCTCAGCGGGGAGGTGGGTCTCGGCAAGACGCTGATCTGCCGCAAGCTGCTGGAGGATTTCGCCGGCGATCCCAACGTCAAAACCGCCTATCTGTTCAACCCGCCCCAGCATTTCGGTTATCTTCTGGCGGACGTGATCCAGGATCTGAGCGGCGTACGTACCCGCCGGCAGAGTCCCAACTATCACCACCTGGTGGATCTGCTGTACCGGGTGTTACTGGTCGAGGCGGAGCAGGGCAGGCAGGTGGTGCTCATCGTGGATGAGGCGCACCGTCTGTCCGCGCATCTGCTGGAAGGGATTCGGCTGCTCACCAACCTGGAAACGGGCAAGCGCAAGCTGCTCAGTATCCTGCTGGTTGGTCAGCCGGAACTGGAGGAGACGCTGCGCAGCCGGGAACTGCGCCAGCTCGATCAACGAATCGCGGTGCGTTGCCGGCTGGCTCCTCTGGACCGCGACCAGACCGCGGAATACGTGCATCACCGGGTCAGCCGCGAGAGCGGTATTCCCGTCATCGAATTCAATACCTGGGCGCACTGGTGGCTCTACCACCACAGCCGGGGTATTCCGCGCCGGATCAACCTCCTGGCCAGCCGGGCGATGCTGGCCGCTTTTGCACACTTTGATGCCCGGGTCTGTGCCGGACATGTGCGCCGCGCTGCCCGGGAACTGCGCGGGCATGGTTGAAAACCGGCCCGCGATGCGTCGCTGACGGATAACGGTGCGTCGATGAGTGTCATCAACGATGCCTTGCGGCGTCTGGACCGGCAGCATTCGGGCCGAGCCAGACCGCTGCCGTCGGCGCCCGGCCTGTCGCCGCGTACGCGCAGCCGCTTGCTCCTCCCTTTTCTGCTGGGTTGTGGTCTGCTGCTGAGCGCGGGCGGTTATCTGCTGCTGAACCGCGAGGCACCGCAAGTCGCGGGGAGTGTCGCTGTCGCGCCGCTCGCTCAGGCCCGGGCGGCGACCGGTGAGCCGGAGTCCGTTGCCGAGGCGAAAACGGCGGTCGACGGGAGCGGCTCGCAACAGCGCCGGAACCTGGCGCTGCCGCTCCTCGCCGTCGCGAATGAAGCGGTGGACGGTTACCCGATCAATCCGCAGCCATCCGAATCCTCGGCAACGCTCGCCAGTGAGGCACAGCAGCTGCAGGCAGTCACCGCGGCGGAGCCTGATCAGGAAAAACAGGGCCGCCTGGCGGTGGAGAATCCCTCCGTCCTGACCTCCACGGAACCGGGTGCACCCGCCCGCAACGAATCAGATGCCGCAATGGGCGATGAGGCGGTGAGCGATCTCACCCGCGCTGAACAGGGAATGCCGGGGAGGCCGCGGGAACGGGTCGAGCAGTTGACGTCACCGCGGGGGTCCGCCCCTTCGGCGCAATCTCTCGCCGCACCGGATGTGGCGTCCGAGTCGCCGGCACTCCTGACGGCGCCCACAATAGAGGCGACGCCGTCAGCACCACCGGTCGAGCCGGCTGCTCCGGCAGCACCAGAGAAGCCGCCGCGGGCAAGCAGCGCCGGGTTCGTGGCACCCCGCGCCGCCGGTGACGCGGCCGCCAGCGACGTGATGGTGGAAGAGCTGCGGCGCATGCTGGCGGCAGCACGCTACAGCGAAGGGGCCGTGGTGGCGAAGCAGGCCCTGGAGCAGGGGGAGAGTGGCCAGGTGCGGGCGCTGCTGGTGGAGTTCGCCGCGCGCGCCGGTGACTATGCCGGGGCGATGGCGGCCGCGAGGTCGCTGGGACCCGAGCATCGGTCGGCTAACACCCGGTTCTGGATCGGCTACAGTCGTCTTCAGCTGGGGGAAGCGGCGGCAGCGGCGCAGGAATTCGGCGCGGCGCTGCTGCGGGATGCCGAGAATCCGCAACTCTGGTTTTATCAGGGGTTGGCGCTGCAGGAGAGTGGCCGTCACGGTCAGGCGATCGACGCCTTTCACCGTGCCCGGGAACTGGCGCCGGACCTGCCCGAGATCGCCTACAACACCGGTCTTTCCTGGTGGGCGCTGGGGGAACGGGAACGGGCCCGGGCGGCATTTCGCCACTTCATGTCGGTAACCGCCGCCGCGCCGCAGCGCTACGCCGCCCAGCGCGAGCGCTTGCTGACCGGCTACCTCAGTCGCTGAGTTCTCCGGTGATTTCCCCGCACGGCAGGTTGCCCTGCCAGTCCGGGTCGCGGTGCTCCGCCTCGATGGTGGTGTAGAGCCCACCACGTACACCGAACTGGGCGCGAATGAGGAAATAGCGCGGCGTCAGCAGCGCCACGAATTCCTCCAGCAGCATATTGGTTACCGCTTCGTGAAAATGTCCCTGGTCGCGAAACGACCAGAGGTATAATTTCAGCGACTTCAGTTCTACGCAGAGCCGATCCGGCACATACAGCAGATGGAGGGTGGCAAAATCGGGTTGTCCGGTCTTGGGACACAGGCAGGTGAATTCCGGTGCCCTGATTCTGATTCGATAATCCCGCTCCGGATTCGGATTGGTGAAAGTCTCCAGTAGGTCGTGTCGGGTCGGCGTCATGGTCGGCGCTGCTAACGGTATTGGACGGGCGGTCAGTTTAATGGCTGATGGTGCCTGACGATGCGGTTGAAAAGCGTCCGGCTGGCCGGATTCAAGTCGTTTGTCGATCCCACCACCGTCAGTTTGCGCAGCAACCTGGTGGGGATCGTCGGGCCCAATGGTTGCGGAAAATCCAATGTGGTCGATGCGATACGCTGGGTGCTGGGCGAGAGTTCGGCCAAACAGCTGCGCAGCGACGAGATGGCGGATGTCATCTTCAACGGATCCGGCGGCCGCAAGCCGATCGGCCAGGCCTCGGTTGAACTGCAGTTCGACAACAGTGACGGCGCCCTGGGCGGCCAGTACGCGAACTACGCGGAGATTTCGGTCAAGCGGCAGGTCAGCCGCGACGGGCAGTCCCACTACTACCTGAACGGCACCCGCTGTCGACGGCGCGACATCACGGACCTGTTCCTCGGC
>JAYZWP010000424.1:0-4250 GCA_036142245.1 Pseudomonadota bacterium
TGTTGTTCCGATCGTCCCGGATGAAGCGCGCACTTTCGGTATGGAGGGGCTGTTCCGCCAGCTCGGCATCTACGCCAGCGGAGGTCAACTCTACGAGCCCGAGGATGCCGACAGCTTCATGTACTACCGGGAGGATCAGGCCGGGCAGGTGCTCGAGGAGGGCATCAACGAAGCCGGTTCCTTCTCCTCCTGGATCGCCGCGGCGACCTCCTACAGCAGCCACGGCGTGAGCATGATCCCTTTCTACATCTTCTATTCGATGTTCGGCTTTCAACGCATTGGCGATCTCGCCTGGGCCGCGGCGGACATGCAGGCGCGCGGCTTCCTCATGGGGGGCACGGCCGGGCGCACCACCCTGGCCGGCGAAGGGCTTCAGCATCAGGATGGTCACAGTCACCTGCTGGCCGGCACCATTCCCAACTGCGTCGCCTACGACCCGACCTACCTGTACGAACTGGCGGTGATCATCCAGGACGGCATGCGCCGCATGTACCGCGACGACGAGAACGTCTACTACTACATCACCATAGAGAACGAGAACTACGTCCATCCGCCGATGCCGCAGGGAGCCGAGGAGGGCATTCTGACAGGCATGTATCGGCTGCGTGTCGCCGAGTCGCCGGGCAAGGGCAAGAAACAACCGCCCAGGGTTCAGCTGCTGGGGTGCGGTGCCATCCTGCGCGAGGTGCTGGCGGGCGCTGAAATGCTCGATGCGGAGTACGGCGTCGCGGCGGACGTCTGGAGCGTGACGAGCTTCAACGAACTGCGCCGCGACGGCCTGGATGCGCAGCGCTGGAACCGCCTGCATCCCGACGCAACGCCGCGGCGCAGTTTCGTCGAGGAGTGCCTGACCGACGCGCAGGGTCCGGTGGTGGCGGCTACCGACTACATGAAACTCTATGCCGACCAGATCCGTCCCTGGGTAGAGCAGCCCTACCACGTTCTGGGCACCGACGGTTTCGGGCGCAGCGACACCCGGGAGCGGCTGCGGCAGTTTTTTGAAATCAACCGCGAGCAGGTGGTTTACACCGCGCTCTATGCCTTGGCGCGGGAAGGGATCATTGACGATGAAATTCCGATCACGGCGGCCCGGAAACTCGGCATCGACACTGACAAACCCAACCCCGCCCGGGTCTGAATCGTCCCGCGTAACCGGAAATCCGTTTTGACCATGAAGCAGGAAATCCACGTCCCGGCCCTGGGCGAAAACATCGACGAAGTGGAGGTGGTCGAGGTGCTGGTCGCTGAAGGCGACCGGATCGATGGCGACGACGTTCTGGTGACCCTGGAAAGCGACAAGGCCGCCATGGACCTGCCGGCGGAGGTCGCCGGCACCGTCTCCCGGGTGGCGGTCAGCGCCGGTGACAAGGTGCGCGAGGGCGACCTGATCGCGGTGCTGGAATTGGCTGACGAATCGCAGGAGGGAGACGACGCAGCCGCGCAGGGCGGCGACGCGGCCGCCGTTGCCGAGAATGACTCTGCCGCCGGCGATGATGCCGCGCCGCAGCCACACGCGGAACAGGAGGAAGGCGACCGTCCCGACGATTCGACGCAGCCGGACAGTGCCGAGCAGTCGGCTGCCGAAACCGTCGTCAGGGAAGTGGCTTGTCCGCAGTTGGGGGAGAACATCGAAAGCGCGGATATCGCCGAGCTTCTGGTCTCTCCGGGCGACAGCGTCCAGGCCGAAGAACCTCTAGTGACTTTGGAAACGGACAAGGCCGCGATGGACCTGCCGGCGCCGTTCGCCGGCACGGTAAAGGAGATCCGGTTCGCGGTAGGAGATTCGGTGCGGCCGGGAGATATCATTGCCTCGATCGAGACCCGGGACGCCAACGATTCGGTCGCTGCGCCCGAGGCGCCGCGGGGAGGCGAAGAAAACGAAGCGCCCGTTCCGGACGAACAGCCAAAGGCGGCGAACGCGCAGACCGATGAGCAGCGCGATTCGAACCGGGCCGGCAAAGTGTCTCCCCCCCAAGAGCCGGCCGCGTCTGGCGCCTCGGCCGAGGCGTCCGCCGGCGTCAGCGCCCATGCCAGTCCCGCGATTCGCAAGTTCGCCCGGGAGTTGGGGGTGGAGTTGTCGCGTATTTCCGGCAGTGGTCGCAAAGGACGCGTCACCCGGGAGGATGTGCAACGGGTCGTCAAGGAGATTGTCACCAGGAAGGGGGCCAGCGGCAGCGCCGCGGCGCCGTTGCCGGAGATCGACTTCTCGCAGTGGGGCGAGGTCGAGGAGGTCCCGCTGAGTCGGATAAGACAGCTCACCGGCGAGAATCTCGGCCGTTCCTGGCCGCAAATACCCCAGGTCACCCAGTTCGACGAGGCGGACATCACCGACCTGGAGGCGTTCCGCAAGGCGAGCAGTGCCCAGGTCGAGAAGCAGGGGGCCAAACTCACCCTGGTGGCCATCCTGCTCAAAGCCTGCGCGCGGGCGCTGGACGAGTTCCCGGACTTCAACAGCTCCCTGCACTCCGGCGGCAAGTCGCTGATCCGTAAACACTATATCCATATTGGTGTGGCGGTCGACACGGAGGCGGGGCTGGTGGTCCCGGTGGTACGGGACGTAGACCGCAAAGGGCTCACCCAGCTGGCGGTGGAGCTTGCGGACCTGAGCGGCCGCGCGCGTGAGCGCAAACTGAAACCCGACGAGCTGTCCGGCAGCAGCTTCACCATCTCGAGTCTCGGGGGCCTCGGTGGCACCGGTTTCACGCCGATCGTCAATTGGCCCAACGTCGCCATTCTGGGCGTCTCCCGTACCCAGACAAAACCGTATTACGATGCCGAGTCGGGACAGTTCGTGCCGCGTCTGATGCTGCCCTTCTCGCTCTCCTATGACCATCGCGTCATCGACGGTGCCGCGGGGGTGCGCTTTACCCGCCACCTCGCCACGCTGCTGGAAGATCTGCGCGGCGCGCTGCTTTAGACCAAAGCTTGCGAGGAAGGCGTCACGCGCTGACGTCAACAACTGGAAAGACTGAGGATGCCTGAGGAAATCAAAACCGAAGTTGTGGTGCTGGGTGCGGGGCCCGGCGGTTACACCGCCGCCTTTCGCGCAGCCGATCTGGGCAAGCAGGTGACCCTGGTGGAGCGCTACCCCTCCCTGGGCGGCGTCTGCCTGAATGTCGGCTGCATCCCTTCGAAGGCGCTGTTGCACGTCGCCAAGGTGATCGACGAAGCAAACGCGTTCGCGTCATATGGGGTCACCTACAGCGCCCCCGAAATAGATATCGATGCGGTTCGTGCGGGAAAGCAGTCGGTGGTGGAGCGCCTCACCGGTGGTTTGGCGGCACTCTGCAAACAGCGCAAGGTGCAGGTCATACAGGGCAGTGGCGTTTTTGAAAGTGCCAACCGGGTGCGGGTCTCCGGCGACAAGAAGGAGACTGTGGTCGACTTTGAGCACGCCGTCATCGCGGTCGGTTCCAGCCCGAGCCGTATCCCGGGGTTGCCCTACGACGATCCCCGGCTGATGGATTCCACGGGAGCCCTGGCCCTGGAAGAGATTCCGGATAAGTTGCTGGTAATTGGCGGCGGTTACATCGGTCTGGAGATGGCCAGCGTTTATCACGCACTGGGCAGCGAAATCACGGTGGTGGAATTCATGGACCAGCTGTTGCCCGGCGCCGACGCCGACCTGGTGAAACCGCTGGCCAAGCGGCTCGGCGATCGCTTTGCTGATATCTGGGTTAAAACCAAAGTTGTTGATATCAAGCCGCAAAAAAATGGTCTCAAGGTGAGTTTCGAAGGGGAGAACGCGCCTCAGGGCGGCAAGGTATTCGACCGGGTACTGGTTGCCGTGGGCCGGCGTCCCAACAGCAATGGCTTTGGTGCCGATGCCATCGGCCTGGCGATGACCGACCGGGGGTGCGTCGAAGTTGACGCGCAGATGCGCACTTCGGTACCGAATATTTTCGCCATTGGCGATATCGTCGGTGATCCCATGCTGGCCCATAAGGCGGTGCACGAGGGGAAGGTAGCTGCGGAAGTGATCTGTGGCGAGAAACACGCATTCGAGCCGCTCGCCATTCCCGCGGTGGTCTTCACCGACCCCGAGGTGGCCTGGGCCGGGTTGACCGAACGGGAGGCGAAGTCGCGGGGCGTGAAATATGGCAAGGGGGTATTCCCCTGGGCGGCGAGCGGGCGCTCCCTGTCGCTGCACCGCGACGAGGGTTTGACCAAAATCCTGTTCGACGAGGAGACGCACCGGGTTCTCGGGGTCGGCATCGTCGGCCCGGGTGCCGGTGACCTGATCGCCGAAG
>JAYZWP010000425.1:0-3347 GCA_036142245.1 Pseudomonadota bacterium
CGAGTTCTTTCTGAAGAACGACGCACTGCACGACCCGATGATCACCGACGAACACATCCGTGCCTTCGGCTGGGCCGAACCGGAAGAGGTGGTGCAGATGAAGCAGCTCACCGCTCAGATCAACGACGTGCTGGCGGGGCTGTTCGCGGACGCCAGCATGCTGCTGGTGGATTACAAAGTGGAGTTCGGCAGAAGCGGTGGGCGCCTGCTGATGGGCGATGAGTTCACACCGGACGGTTGCCGCCTGTGGGACGCCGAAACCCGTCGCAAGATGGACAAGGACCGTTTCCGGCGTGACCTTGGCGATGTCGTGGAGACCTACGAGGAGGTGGCCGCGCGCCTGGGGGTGGACCTGTCGTGACCGTCCCGGCATGACGGACGCTGCGGGTGCGGATCGGCGTGGCGCCGTCCGGGTACTGTACGGTGGTGAGGCCCACGCGCCCCACCAGCGGGCGGCATTGCTGCGACAGTTGCGCGCCGCCGGCGTCGCCGTCGGCGCCTTCGCGTCACGCGAAGTCTTCTTCCTGCAACTCGACGAGCCTTTGGGTCGCGACGAGGAGCAGCGGCTAAGGGGATTGCTGAGACTCGACCCTGCGCGGGCCGAGGGCGTGGGCGCCGTGCCGGGAGAACTTCGTCTGGGAGAACTCCGTCTGGTGGTGCCGCGGATTGGCACCATCTCGCCCTGGAGCAGCAAGGCGACCGACATCCTGCGGCAGTGCGGCTTCGCCGCCGTGCGGCGCATCGAACGCGGGGTTGCCTGTTACCTCGATCCCGGTTGGCCGGCGCGCCCGCCGGCGGCGCTGTTCGACCGAATGACGCAGTCGCTGCTGCTCGACGAAGCGCGGGCCGCCGATCTGTTCGCGCCGCGCCATGCCCCGCCGCTGGGCACTGCCGCGGTGACATCACGCGGCCTGGCGGCGCTGCGCGAGGCCGATGCGCAGCTGGGCCTGGCGCTGGCTGCCGACGAACTGGAGTACCTGGCCGAATGTTTTGCGGCGCTGGGTCGGGATCCCACCGACGTCGAACTGATGATGTTCGCGCAGATCAATTCCGAACACTGCCGGCACAAGATCTTCCGCGCTGACTGGCTGATCGACAATACGCGCAGCGAACGCAGTCTGTTCGACATGATCCGCCACACGCACGCGTCGCACCCCTTCGGCACGCTGAGTGCCTATCACGACAATGCGGCGGTGATCGCCGGGGGGGACGCGCGCTGGTTGCAGCCCGCTGGCGCGCGGCGCAGCTACGCCGAGCAGGTCGGGCCGCGTCATATCGTGATGAAGGTGGAGACCCATAACCACCCGACAGCCATCGCCCCCTGGCCGGGAGCGTCGACCGGAGCGGGTGGCGAGATCCGGGACGAAGGCGCCACCGGGCGCGGCGCCCGGCCCAAGGCCGGTGTCTGCGGTTTTTCCGTTTCGAACCTGGAAATCCCCGACTTTCCCCGCCCCTGGGAGATCGGTTACGGACGCCCGGATCGCATCGTGTCGGCGTTGCAGATCATGCTTGACGGTCCGCTCGGTGCGGCGGCTTTCAACAACGAGTTCGGGCGCCCCAACCTGGGCGGTTATTTCCGAACCATGGAAGCCGAATTGGGGGGCAGGGTCTGGGGTTACCACAAGCCGATCATGATCGCAGGTGGTGTCGGCAGCGTCGCCGGGCCGCTGGTCGAGAAACGGCGGGCGCAGCCCGGAGCGCTGGTGTTGCAGCTCGGCGGTCCCGGTCTGCTGATCGGGCTGGGGGGAGGCGCCGCCTCTTCGATGCAGGCCGGAGACAACGCCGAGCAACTCGATTTCAACT
Organism: Pseudomonadota bacterium; assembly: GCA_036142245.1. Lineage (GTDB taxonomy): Bacteria > Pseudomonadota > Gammaproteobacteria > Immundisolibacterales > Immundisolibacteraceae > JAYZWP01. The sequence goes on from JAYZWP010000425.1 coordinate 1,804, forward strand.
CGGTGCAGCGCGACAACCCGCAGATGCAGCGTCGTTGCCAGGAGGTGATCGACCGCTGCGCGGCGCTCGGGTCGGACAACCCGATTCTGAGCATCCACGACGTCGGTGCCGGGGGGCTCTCCAACGCTGTACCGGAACTGGTGCATGACTGCGGTTGCGGAGCCGATCTGGAGCTTCGCCAGGTGCCGCTGGATGACCCCGGTCTGTCGCCCATGGAGATCTGGTGCAACGAAGCCCAGGAGCGTTACGTGCTGCTGGTCGATGCGGACCGCCTGGAGGAGTTTCTCGGGTATTGCGAAGCGGAACGTTGTCCCGTGGCGGTGCTGGGGGAAACGACGGCGAGTCAGCGGCTGGTGGTGCGCGACGCGCTGTTCGGCAACTGTCCCATCGATCTCGATATGGACACCCTGTTCGGCAATGCGCCGAAGATGACACGGCGGTTCGCGCCGGAGCCGCTGACGCCGCGCCCGCTGCCGCTGGAGGGCATCGACTTCGACGACGCCCTGGAACGGGTGCTGACCTTCCCGGCGGTCGCGGACAAGAGCTTTCTGATCACGATCGGGGATCGCAGCGTCGGCGGGCTGGTCTGCCGTGACCAGTTCGTCGGCCCCGACCAGGTCGCGGTGAGCGACGTGGCGGTGACCGCGCGGGACTTTCACGGCCATCAGGGCGAGGCGATGGCGATGGGCGAGCGCACGCCGGTGGCGCTCCTCGACCCGGCGGCGGCGGCGCGCCTGGCGGTGGCCGAAGCGATCACCAATCTCGCGGCGGCAGCATTGCGGGACCGCCGCGAGATCAAGCTTTCCGCCAACTGGATGGCCGCGGCGGGCGAACCGGGCCAGGATGCAGCTCTCTACCAGGCTGTCGAGGCGTTGGGGATGACGCTCTGCCCCGCGCTGGAGGTATCGGTGCCGGTGGGAAAGGATTCGCTTTCCATGAAGACCCGCTGGCGCGACGAGGGTATGGATAAATCCGTTACCGCTCCGGTCTCTCTCATCGTGACGGCGGTGGCGCCGGTGGCGGACGTGCGTGCTACCTGGACCCCCGAGTTGCGTCCGGACCGCGAGTCACGGCTGATGCTGGTAGACCTCGGGGCCGGCAAGAACCGCCTCGGTGGCTCCGCGCTTGCGCAGGTGTACGGCGTGTCGGGGCAGACGCCCGCCGATCTGGATGAACCGCGGCGGCTGACCGATCTGCTCGACCTGCTCGCCCGTGCGCGGTCGCAGCAGTTGGTCCTCGCAAGCCACGATCGCTCCGATGGCGGCTTGCTGGTCGCGGCGCTGGAGATGGCATTCGCCGGCCGCTGTGGTGTGGCGCTGCATCTGAACGGTGCGCCGGATGGGTGCCTGCCGGAGCTGTTCAGCGAAGAGCCGGGTGTCCTGCTCCAGGTCCGGGAAGCAGACATCGAGCGGCTGCGCTCCCTGACGATCGGTACCCGCCTCGAGGGACACTTGCAGGAGGTCGGGTCGATCACCGCGGATGCCGCGCTCAGCCTGCAGGCGAAAGGCGTTACCGTCTGGAGCCGGTCGCTCGCGCAACTGCGC
>JAYZWP010000426.1:0-6075 GCA_036142245.1 Pseudomonadota bacterium
GGCAAATTCCGGGAATTGCGGCCCCGCCGACGGCTCCGGCCGTGACACCGCGGCGGACTCCTCCGCCGGCGGCCCGCACCCGGCAAGCAGCACCAGCAGGGCGAGCAGACCCGGTACCGACTGCCACCGTCCCATGACGGCCCAATACCGGATCAGATCGGAATCCGGATCACCACACCGCCCATCACGTCACCGAGCTTGAAGTCGGTGCGCGGCGTGTCCTTGTGGTCGTTGTGGCAGGTGACGCAGGCCGGCGCGACCGCGGTATCGGCGTAGATGGCAGTGAAGTACTTCTGGCCGCCGAGCGTCTCCTCGGTGTAGTAGTTCTGGCCCTTGTTGTCGGCGACGAACTGTAGCCCCTCCTTCTCGGCCGGGGTCTTGGGCGCGTTCTGGCTGTTCACCGGCCAGAGCGACTGCAGGGAGTAGGAGAAAGGCACGTCTTTTTCCGCCACCATCTCGGCACCGAAGCGGAACATCTGCGCCGGCAGCACCAGCGCCGTGTCGTCCTTCCAATGCTCGGAGGCCTTGATGACCCCCTCTTCGTTCTGCAGCCGGTTGACAATCAGCCGCGTGTAGACGGTGCGGTCCGACTCCATCACCGCGTGCAGGGAGTCCGCCATCATCTGCGGCGTTATGCCGGTTGTCTGCGGCCCGGATCCCTGCTGCGAGCAGGCGCCCAGAACGAAGGCAAGCGAGCCGACCACGGCGCTGCGGGTAAGGAATTGCTTCAACATGGCGGATTACCTCTTACGGTTAAGGCACGGAAATGCGAACAGGCGCCGTTACCCGTCCGGGGAAGCGGATTCGCGGCGCGCCCGGTCGCGCTCCAGGTTCTCCTGCGCCATCTCGACACTGGAGATATGGCGCGCGGGACGACCGCGAAAGTTGTTGGCCACCAGCGCCGGATCGGCCAGCGCATCGATGGCGAAAGGCAGCCCGTGGCAGCTGAGGCAGACGGGCCGGATCATCTTTTCGTTCGGGCGCAGCGTCGCGTTCTGGTTGTGCTCCACTGTGACGCGCTCCGCTTCACCAACGCCGCCGGACAGTTCCCGGCGCGGCATGTGGCAGGTGGCGCAGGTCACGCCACTGCCGGGCGGCAGGTCACCCGCCTGCTCGGCCAGCCACAACCGGTGATGCGGAGAGCCTTCGTAGGCCGCGGTGTGCTCGTCGGCGTGACAGGTGGCGCACGCCTGCACGGCGGCGAACGCCGTGTCGTAGCCGTGGGCACCGTGGCAGGTGGCGCAGGTCAGCTCCCGGTGGGCCGCCTCCTCATGCATCGGGATGCGCGCCATGGCCGGGGTCATCGGCGGCAGCTCCTGCGCCAGGCGCATGCCGTGCTTGCCGGCCAGAAAGCCGGCCACGGGTTCGGCATGACACTCGCCACAGACCGCTAATCCAGGCGCCTCGACCCAGGCGCCGGCTGCGCCGTGGCAGTCGCTGCAATTGACCCCAGCCAGGGCGTGACCGCTCGCCGCCCACTCCGCGACGACGGCGGCATCGGTGGCCCGTTGCGCGGGGGCGTCGCTGTCCGCGGTCACCAGCGCCAGCGCCGCCCCGGTGAAGCCGCCATCGCGTCTCTGTATCAGTCTCACCGGTAGCAGATCCGGTTCGCCGGCGTGGTCGAGGAGAAAATCCTCATACAGCGCGCGGTTGTCGTGAAAATTGTGGCAGCCGCCGGTCTGGCAGGTGGTGTGGTCCATGCCGGTATGGGTCGGCCGGTCGGATTCGATATCCCGATGACAGGCGATGCAGTAGTCCGGCGGCAAGGTGAGCCCCATGGCCTGGGTGATCTCGGCGCGGTGTTCGACGTGGCAACTGATGCAGTAGCGGGCGTCGATCTGCGACAGACGGTCGGCATTGCGCGGGTCGGTGAACTTCGACTTCGGGTGACTGTCGTCGCTCGCCGCCAGCTCCGCACCGTGGCAGTTGACGCAGGCTTCCTGCAGTACGTCACCGCCGCCGAACGGATCGACATGGCAGGCGCCGCAGGCCAGTTCGATCTGGTGATGACCGGATGTTGTTTCACCCGGCAGGAAGACGCTCCTGTCCTGGCCCAGCAGCCGTGCGCCGAGATAGCCGGCCAGCAGCAGGCTGCACAGTGCCCACAGACCCCAGGTCCGCATGGGTTTCGGGATCCTTGCCACGCGTTATCCATCACTTCCGTGTCGCGGCGACACCGGCGGGACGACAGTCAACATTAGAAGTAGTAGGTCTTGGCGATGTGGAATCCGAGCAGCACCGGCAACGGCCAGACCAACAGGATGTGCAGCCAGGTGACCTGCGCACGCAGCGCCTTGCCGGTGCCGGCGGAGATGCGATGCTCGAAGGCGGTCACGATTCCCGCCCCTGTGCCGAGCAGCGTCAGGAAGAGGAAATTCGCCATCAGCCAGGCATTGAGGTTGCTGCCGAAGCGCAGGCCGGTATGCAGCATCAGCGCCAGCAGCGCGACGACACCGAGCAGGGTGTGCACCAGCCGCCACGATGAAAACGTGCCGAACGACAACCAGGGGATGCGCTTGCGCAGCGACAGCATCAATCCGAGAACCGCGGTTCCCAGAACGGTGAATCCGGTGATCTGCTTGATGACGCCGTCTCGCCAGAGCAGGTCCCAGCGCGGTGTGACGGCGAAACTTCCGGCGTACGGTACCGCGGGAAACAACCACATGATGACCAGCAGCAGCACCGCCAGCAACGATCCGGCGGCGAGCCAGCGGTAACCGCGGGTAGCCTGCGCCAGCGCGGCAACGCCGTAGAACTGGGCCAGCAGCGGACGGCAACTGCCGCAGACGGTGCCCGCCCCGGTCCGTTCACTCAACTCGACGGGCGAGGGACAGCCGGCGTCCACGGCGTCACTCAGCGTTCCGCGATTCACCCCCTTACAGGCACACACCACTGCGGCAACCGGCCAGCGCGTGACCACTTCCCCGCCGCCCGGTCGAGCCAGGCTGCCGCTGCGCGCGAAGCGGCGCACCTGCCAGGGCCAGACGCGCGCGCCACGGGCGACCGCTTCGGCCAGACGCGGCCACTCCTCCCAGGTACCGATACCCACGGCGCCGGCGAGGCGTTCGCGCTGCAACACCAGGCAGCGGTAGCGCTCGCCATCTGCACTGCGGTACATCACGCGACTGTCGCCAGGCTGATGGTCGTCGTCGGACGAGCGGCCGGCCGCCTGCACCGGGAATCCCATCACCTTGAGGCTGGTGGCCAGACTGCTGCCGCGGTACTGCGCCTCGGCGCCATGAATGTGATGCGCCGCGACCGCTGCCTGCTCGAGCGCCGGCGCCACGATGCCGTAGACGGTACCGCGATGCTCGGCGCACTCACCGATGGCGTAAATATCGGGGTGGCTGGTACGCAACTGGTCATCGACCTTGATCCCGTCACCCACCGCCAGGCCCGCCGCCGTAGCCAGTTCGGTGTTGGCGCGGATACCGGTCGCCACGACCAGGGTATCGGCCGGCAACTCGCGGCCGCTGCGCAGTCGCACGCCGGCGAACCGCTCCTCACCCAGCAACTGGGCGACACCGTCCCCGAGCACCACCTGAATTCCCAGCCGGTACACCTGTTCCTTCAGCAGGTCCGCGGCCTGGCCGTCGAGCTGGCGGGCCATCAGCCGCACACCGTGATCGATCACCGTCACCTGGGTACCGCCGCGTTGCAACGCCCGGGCCGCTTCGAGCCCGAGCAGCCCGCCGCCGAGCACCAGCGTGCGATGGCTGCGGGCGGTGCGCGCCATCAGCCGCTGGGCATCGTCCATGTCGCGAAAGGTGTAGACGCCGCTCAGATCAGCGCCGCGAATTTTGGGAACATGGGGGCGCGAACCGACGGCCAGCACGAGTTTGCGGTAGCCGTGGTGGCCACCGGCTGCGTCCACCACCCGACGCGCCGCGGGATCGATGGCGACGATGGGCGTGTTGTGGTGAATGCGCAGGGCCACACCGTCCGGCACACGGGCCGGGCGAAAGATTTCCTCCTCGTCGACATCGCCGGCAAGGAACGCGGATAGCATCACCCGGTCGTACGGCGCCCAGGGCTCGCCACCGAACAGCAGCACCTCGCCGTGCGGCTCGCGGGCGTAGTACTCCTCGACAAACCGCATGCCGGCCGGCCCACTGCCTACGACAATGATCGGCCCGTCCCGCGCGGTTGGCGCTTCACGGGTCGCGACGTGACCGTTCATCTGCGTGTCTGTTTGCCTCCCGAAAAACGAACGGCGCCCACCACGAACCCGGTCGGAGAATTCGCGATGGGCGCCATTGCCCGGCCGGCGACCAAGCGGGATCGCCTTTGCTCAGGCGGTCATAGCAAAGGGCGGGCCAATTGGCTTGCGGCAACCGCTGGAGGCGGGAAAATCAACCGCCAGGCGCTCGCCGGCGGTAATGCAGACACACCGTGCCGCACTGGAATAGCGCGACTGTCGCACCAGCATCGCGCGGCGCCGTGCCGCGGCGCACCAGCCCGATGCGCCACTGACCATGCGGCGGCACGCCCCGCGTCGGTTATCATCTAGCGGGTTGGAATCCTTCGCTCACCCGTACCCGGCTTTACTCTCCTGACCCCATGAAGCATTGCAGCCAATGTGGCTCGCCGGTCGAGCTGATCATCCCCGAGGGGGACAACCGGGAGCGGCACGTGTGCGCCAACTGCGGCACCATCCACTACCAGAATCCGCGCATCGTGGTGGGCTGCATCGCGCAGTGGCAGGAGCGCATCATCCTGTGCCGGCGAGCCATCGAACCGCGCTACGGGTACTGGACGCTGCCGGCGGGATTTCTGGAAAACAGCGAGTCCACCGAGCAGGGCGCGGCGAGGGAATCCCTGGAAGAGGCCTGCATCGACGTGCAGATCGGGGATCTGTTCACCATTATCAGCGTGCCGCACATCGATCAGGTCCACCTGATGTATCGGGCGGAACTGCGCAAGCCGGAGTACGGCGTGGGTGACGAGAGTCTCGAGGTCGACCTGTTCGCGGAGGACGATATTCCCTGGCAGCAGATGGCGTTTCCGACAGTCGTCCTGACCCTGGAGCACTATTTCGAGGATCGCCGTAAGGGCCGCTTCGGCGTGCACTCCGAAGTGCTGATCCCCGGACAAAACAGACCCGCCAGAGGAAGCTGACCGTGCCGCTGGCCGAAAAAGACATCGCCTATTGCGCCGCACGGCTGCATCAGGCGGCGATGAGTCGCGAGGCGATCCGCCCGCTGAGCGAGCGGTTCGTCGATCTCGACGCCAGCGCCGGTTACGCCATCCAGCGCCGCCTCGTCGCGCTCCACGACCGCTATCTGGACGGCTACAAACTCGGCTTCACCAGCGCCGCCATGCGGGAACAGATGGGCGTCGCGGAGCCCAACTACGGGGTGCTGCTGCAAGGCAGTCGCCACGAGGACACCGTTTCCGCCGACGACTTCATCCATCCGCTGATCGAACCGGAGATCGCTCTGGTGCTCGGCGGATCCCTGGAGGGGCCGGATGTCACGGCGCAGGCGGCCGCCACCGCGGTCGCGAGCTGCCATGCCGCCATCGAAATCGTCGACTCGCGGTACCTCGATTACCGCTTCAAAGCCGCTGACAACATCGCCGACAACAGCTCCGCGGCGGGCTATGTTTTGGGCGCGGGACAGTCTCTCGGCGCACTCGGTGACCCCGCCCATCTCACCGTGCGGATCAGCCGCGGTGAGGAATCACTCGCCGAAGGCAACGGCAGTGCCGCCCTGGGCGGCCCGCTGGAAGCCCTCGCCTGGCTGGCACGGACTCTCACCGCCCACGGCCAAACCCTGCACGCCGGGTCGGTGGTACTCACCGGCGGCTTGTCGCGCGCCTTCCCGGCACACGCCGGGGATCAATTCACGGTAACGACTAACGGCCTCGCGCCGGTCTCCCTGCGATTCCTCTGACCGACCACAAGCGGAGCCGGCATTTACCGCTTCGCTATAATGCCCGCGCGGCCTGAGCCGCTCTGGGGCAGCGCAGACTCCCGACCGCGTCCGTCAACCGCCATCGACGGGCCACTCCCCGCGCAGCGTTGTGTTCTCCGCGACCCGGTCATGGGCGCGCGGGGACGTTCCCGCCCCGGTT
>JAYZWP010000427.1:0-5092 GCA_036142245.1 Pseudomonadota bacterium
AAATCCGCATCCGTCAGTACGAAGACTTCTTCAACACCTCAGGTCTCGCTACTCCCGATGACACCATCGCCTATGAAGATTGTCAGGTCGGCAACCAGGCGACGGTGGTGGAGTGGAACCAGGGTTATGGCCGGGGGTTGCAAGTGGCGCGGCAGGGAGCCGACGAATACGCCGAAGAGTTGGGCATCGAGCCGCTGACCAGTGCCAGCGGACCGTTCCGTATGCAGGACGAGACGGTGTTCCACGGCAGTTACGCGGCGTGGCTGGGTTTTTTGCACAGCGGGTTGAAAGCGGACGGGTTGGGTTGATCGGGTCAGCGACGCCCGACGACCCAACGGACGGAGACCCAAGGATTGAGAGGACAGTGGGGATGAACGACAAATTACAGTTGCGGGCCGAAGCGGAGGATGTGCTGTTTCGCGAGGCTTACTATCTCGATGGTCAGAAGTGGGACGATTGGCTCGAGTTGTTCACCGAGGATTGCGAGTACTGGGTGCCGTCGTGGAAGGATGAGCACCAGGTCACCGAGGATCCGAAACGGGAGATCTCGCTGATCTACTATGGTGGTCGTTTCGGACTGGAAGACCGTGTGTGGCGCATCCGTTCCGGCCAGTCTATCGCCAGCACTCCGCTGCCGCGGACCACCCATGCGGTTCACAACGTGTTCATTGATGGACAGGTGAACGGCGAAATGACGGTGCGTTCGACCTGGACGGCCAACTGCTTTTTTCACAAGACCAACAAGTCAGAGGTCTTCTATGGCGATTATGAGCATCGCCTGCGCAGGACGGATGACGGCTGGAAGATCTGCCGCAAGTATGTCGTGCTGAAAAACGATTACATCCCGACCATGCTGGATGTGTACAACATCTAGCCGACTGGTGGGGCCTTTATCCACAAACCTATTCGATTGACGGAAGTTTCAGGAGCAACCCATGTCCGCTAACCCCAAAGAGATCGCCCCGGCACGGGCGGAATCCCCGACCAACATGACCGCCTCTTACTGGCTCGAGGCGATGAACGAAGTTGGTGTCGAATATCTGTTCTGCAACATGGGTACCGACCATGCGCCCATTATCGAGACCATGGCGCAGTGGCGCGCGGAAGGGAGAAAGTACCCGGAAGTCATCCTCTGTCCGCACGAAAATACCGCGCTGCATATGGCGGCGGGTTACTACCGCATGACCGGCAAGGCGCAGGCTGTGCTGGTGCATGTCGATGCCGGCACCGCGAACGCGGCGATGGGTATGCACAATGCCTTTCGCTCGCGTATTCCGATCGTGCTGTTTGCCGGTACCGCGCCGGTTACCGTGCGCGGCGAGTTGCTCGGTACCCGGGATACCTACGTGCACTTTATTCAGGACCCCTACGACATGAAGGGGATCGTGCGTAACTACACCAAATGGGAATACCAGTTGCCCACCGGTGTGATCATCAAGGAGGCGGTGCGCCGTGCCTTTACCATGGCGGAAAGCGACCCGCCCGCGCCGGTATTCATGACCTTGCCGCGGGAGATTCTGGCCCAGACCTGGGAGCCGGAACAGGTGGCGTCCTTTCCCGCCGAGCAGTGGGGTCCGATGCGGTACTCCGGCGTTGATGACGAGACCTTGATGGACGTGGCCGACCGGTTGCTGGCGGCAATATCGCCCCTGCTGATCACCAGCTACTCGGGCCGTAACGAAAAGATTCCGGCGCTGCTCGACGAACTGGGGCAGCTCACCGGCATGGGTGTGATCGCTTCCTATCCGCAGGTATTGAATATCTCGGTTCATTCGCCCGTATTCCTGGGTAACCTCAGCGAAGCGCATCTGCCCAACACCGATTTCGGTCTGATGGTCGATACCGACCTGCCCTGGATGCCCAAGGAAGCCAGCCCGAACCCCGATACTTACTGGGTGCAGATCGATATCGATCCGGTCAAGAACGACATCCCGATGTGGGGGTTCCCCAGCAACCGGAAGATTCAGGGCGACAGCTACCTGGTCCTGAAACGGCTGCTCGAGATCTGCAAAGAGAAGATGACCGACAAGGCCGCGGCCGCCGCCAAGGCGCGACTGGAAGGATTCGACAAGCAGCGACAGGAAGCGGTGGTCTTTATCGAGAACCTCGCCAAGGACAAGGGGACCAAAGGACTCATCAACCCGGCTTATCTGTGCGCCGAGTTGAACAAGGTTCTCGGCGAGGACGATATTCTGGTCAGCGAAGCGGTGATGAACGAGCCGTCCGTCGCCATGCAGATCAGCCGCAGCAAACCCGGCACCGTGATGGGCCTGGGCGGCGGCGGTCTCGGTTACAGCCCGGGTGCGGCGCTGGGCGCCAAGCTCGCCAAGCCCGATGCCATGGTGCTGCATCTGTCCGGTGACGGCAGCTTCTATTTCGGCAACCCCTCCTCCACCTACGAGGTGGCGCGGGAGCACAACCTGCCGATCTTCACCGTCGTGTTTGAGAATGGCGGCTGGTCCGCGGTCAAGGAGTGCACCATCAAGGTCCATCCCGATGGGGTGTCCAAGGATACGGACGAGTTCCAGGCCCGCCTGAATCCTGCCTACCAGTTTGAAAAGGTGGTGGAGGCCGCCGGCGGCCACGGAGAGGATGTGTCCGATCCGGCCGATCTTCCCGCTGCGATTGCGCGGTGCGTTGAAGCGGTTCGTGCGGGCCGCTCGGCGTTGCTGGTGGCACACGTCAGCCGGCTGTAAAGCGGATTTTTTTCAGATCCGGTCCGGACCGTCTCCTTAAACGACCTGGCCGGACAGGAAGATCGTCGTCCAAATGCCCCGTCGGTAACGTCCGGCGGGGCATTTTTTTCGCGGTTGCGGAAATCTTCGAACATCGCGGGGAAGTTCAATGAGTGACAAAAAGCAGATCTTGGTGATCGGTGCCGGGGCCATCGGCGGGGTGTTCGCCGCGTTTCTCGCAAAGGTGGCGGACGTGGTGATATTCGACATCAACAAAGCACACGTCGAGGCCATCAATGCCGGCGGACTGAAGGTCAGCGGCGCATCGGAATCGGTGAACAGAATCCCCGCGCATACCGACCCGGAGGAACTGGCCCGTTACCAGTTCGACGGCGTGATGGTCTCGGTCAAGGGCATGTTCACCCGGGCGGCGTTGGAGGGTGTAAAACCTCACCTGAAAGGCAGCCCGGTGATGTTCACTATCCAGAACGGCCTCGGTAACGTTGAGATTCTGGAGGAGATGGGCGACTGGCCCATTCTGCACGGCATCACCCTGGAGGGGGGGCGTTTTGTCGGGCCGGGCGAGATTCATCACATGGTGCACGGCGAGGAGTCCTGGGTCGGCCCGGCCCGGGGGGACTTCGACGCGGTGCGCTGGTTTGGTGATCTGATCAACGAGTCCGGTATCGCCACACGGGTGGTGCCGGACGCATCCGGCGCCATCTGGAGCAAGTTCATCTTCAACTCGACGCTGAACCCCATCGGCGCCCTGGTTCGTGGCGTACCCGAAGCGATGTATCAGTGTGACGAGATCTATCAGTTGGTGGATGACATGATGGCCGAGGGTACGAAGGTCGCAGCGGCACAAGACATCGAGCTGCTGTTCGATCCCATGCACATGATCCGTGATTTGCGGGAAGGCAAGGCGCCTCCCCTGAAGCATGCCGGCTCCATGAGCTACGACATCGCCGAAGGACGTGCCACCGAGATCGAGTTCCTGACGGGTTACATGGTGCGCAAGGCGGAAAGCCTCGGGGTGCCCGTTCCGATCACCGAAACGGTCTACCGTCTGCTGGTAGGCACCGAGTTCGGTGTCCGGGTCCGCCAGCAACAGAGCTAGGCAAAAGGCGCGTGGCGGGGGGAGCGGTGCCGACAGGGGCGGTCAGGAACGTCTTCTGCATCGAAGACATGCGGCACGCGGCGCGAGCCTATCTGCCGCGCTCGGTATTCGATTTCGTCGATGGTGGCAGCGAGCGGGAGATCACCCTGCGTGCGAATACCGGCGACTTCGAACAGTATTTCTTCCGCCCCCGGGCACTGGTGGATGTCGGTGTCGCAGACCAGTCCACCACACTGCTCGGGGAGACCATCGCCTCCCCGCTGCTGATCGCCCCCATGGGTCTGGTCGGCATCACCCGCAGCGAGGGAGACCTGGCCATGGCACGTGCCGCCCAGGCCAAGGGCATTCCCCACGTGCTCTCCACCACGGCATCGCACTCCATCGAGCAGGTGGCGGCTGTCAGTAACGGCCTGCGCTGGTTTCAGCTCTACTTCTTTCGCGACCGGGGTCTGGCGAGGGGCCTGATCGAACGGGCCCGCAACCACGGCTATCGCGCGCTGGTGTTGACGGTCGACCTGCAACGCGGCGGCAAGCGGGAAAAAGACCTGCGCAACGGCTTCACCGTGCCGCCGCGTATCACGGCGGCCAATGCCCTGAACATGCTGGCTCACCCGGTCTGGCTGGCGCGCATGGCGCCCCGGCTGAAGCAGATCACCATGGGCAACATCGCCGGCATGGATGGCGCCGGCAGCACCGATGTCATGGCACTGAGCGCATTCATGAACACCCAGCTCGATCCCAGCGTGAACTGGGATGATTTGGCATGGCTGCGCGGCGAGTGGGATCTGCCGCTACTGGTGAAGGGCATCCTCACCGGCGAGGATGCCCGTCGCGCCGTGGAAGCGGGTGCCGACGGGGTGATCGTATCCAACCACGGCGGGCGGCAGCTCGACGGCGCCCCGTCGACCATCAGCGTGCTGCGCGAAGTGGTGGAGGCGGTGGATGGTGCCGGTGAGGTGATTCTGGACAGCGGTGTGCGGCGCGGTGCCGATGTGGTCAAGGCGTTGGCGCGGGGCGCCAAAGCCTGCGCCATCGGCAAATCCGCACTCTATGGACTGGCGGCCGGGGGGCAGGGGGGCGTCGAACAGGTGAGCGAGATCCTGATGCGCGAGATCGACATCGCCCTGGCCATGACGGGCAATCCACGGGCCGCAGAGGTCGGTATGGAAACCCTGCGTCTGGGGTGACGCTCCGGTATTTGCAGGGTATTGCCGCCGGGGTGGTGCTGCTTGCCTAACTGTTCACCAGATTGTCGACCACCTGATACAAATGCCGGTAGGCAACTTCCTGATCCGAA
>JAYZWP010000428.1:0-7948 GCA_036142245.1 Pseudomonadota bacterium
CGATAACGTCTCCCGAGCGGTGAGGTGCATCGTTACCTCGCGTCCCTTAGGGTCAACGCGGGAGAGCCTTACCGGCGCGAAGCCGAGGCTTTCGGCACACCAGAAGGTCATTCGGTACTTGCCGCGACTCGTCACCCGGGCCACTCTGAGCGCCGAGTATTCCCCCGCAGGGACCGTGACCGTCTCGCTGCCCGTCACCTCATAGTGGTGCTGATAAGCCCGTCCCTTTGCGCCATTGACCACCGCGGCGTCAAAGGTCGTTGCGCCGCGCAGCAGGGCGTGGCGCAACGCCTGCAGGACACTCACCTCGTCTTGAATACCCGCTTGCATGGGAATGTCAGGGTCGGGATGGTTGTCCTGTACGAGGCTTAGCTGCGGATCGAAGACGTAGCGGTAATGCCGGTCCTTGCGGTCATCGTCAAACCGATATTCGCGCGGTTCGCTGACACCTTCGACCAGGCTGCCTTGGCTGTGCTCAACAAGGCGGTCATCGCCAATCCAGCTCGCGACTCCGGCCGGCTCCAGTACCGAGTGCAGCGCATAGTGGCTGCCGTCAACGTGCAGTGTTCGGGTCAGCCGGCCGGCAAGCAGCGATCCGTAGCGAACCTCATACACCAGGGTCTCCGACGGGGGGAGCGGCTCCGCCCTGCCATTGGACAAGCAGAGATAGCCCGCCAGCAGAATCGTCCACAGGGTGCCGGTATGGAAGCGGCGGGTATTACTCATGCAGTCGCACCAGGGGTAGTTCGGGCAGAAGGCGCTCCAGGATGAGCCCCTCCCGGCCGATGAAAGCGCCTTCGACGAGTGCCTTTAGCACCGCCGGATAGAGGCGGTGCTCGAGCGTTAGCACCCGGCTCGCCAGTCGTTCGGGATCATCATCCGGGTGGACCATTAGACTCGCCAGACCAAGAATCGATCCGGCGTCCACCCGCTCTGATACCAGATGTACCGTCGCCCCATGAACACGATCGCCCGCATCGATGGCACGTTGGTGGGTCTTCAGTCCGGCGTGTCGCGGCAGAAGGCTCGGGTGGATGTTGATCAGGCGTCTGTGCCAATGTTGCACGAATGGGGCGCTGAGTATCCGCATGAACCCCGCCAGGACCACCAGGTCAGGAGTTTTCTCCTGCAGGACTTGGTTGAGCGCGGCGTCGAAGGCTTCCCGCGACTTGAATTCACGGTAGTCCAGGGTCAGCGACTCGATCGCGAAATCTCGCCCCAGGGCTAGTCCCGCCGCGTCAGCGTGGCTCGAAATCACGGTGCGGATATCGGCATTCAGATCACCCCGCCTCGTTGCCGCCAGCAGCGCGCCCAGGTTGCTTCCGCGGCCGGATATGAGGACCGCCAGCCGGGGGCGGGTGACCGTACCCTTCAGCGGATGATCACTGCGCGCTTGTCCGACGCGATGATCTCGCCGATCGGCCACACGGTTTCTCCCGCCGCCGCCAACGTCTGCATCGCGGTGTCGGATGCTTCCCTGGGCACGACCGCAATGAAGCCGATACCATCATTGAAGGTGCGGTGCCAGTCGGCATCGGCGACCCGGCCGACCCGACGCAACCACTCGAAAATCGCCGGACGCCTCCAGGACGAAGCCACCACACGCGCGGCAGTGCCTTCCGGCAAGATGCGGGGAATATTCTCGATCAGCCCGCCGCCGGTGATATGTGCCAGGCCCTTTACCGGAACTGCCTGCAGCAGCGCGCGGATTGCGGGCACGTAAATACGGGTCGGTTCAATCAGCAAAGCGCCCAGCTCCATGCCCTGGAAGTTGCTGTCGAGCGGATAATCCCCTTCTTCGAGGATGCGGCGCACCAGAGAGTAGCCATTCGCGTGCAGACCTGAGGAAGCCAAACCGAGGAGGCAGTCACCGGGAACAATTTCCCGGCCGTCCACGATACGATCTTTCTCCACGATGCCGACACAAAAGCCGGCGAGGTCGAAATCGTTTGCGCGGTAGAGCCCCGGCATCTCGGCGGTTTCCCCGCCGGCGAGGGTCGCGCCCGCCTGAAGACAGCCATCGGCAATGCCCGCGATGACGGCGGTAGCCGCATCCAGATCGAGTTTTCCGGTGGCGTAGTAGTCCAAGAAGAACAACGGTTCAGCGCCGCAGGTAAGAATATCGTTGACGCACATGGCGACCAGGTCGATACCGAGTCCGCGCAGGTTGCCGTAATCCATGGCGACCTTCAGTTTGGTGCCGACTCCGTCGGTCCCGGATACCAGCACCGGATGCCGGTATCCCTGCGGAATGCTGAACAGCGCCCCGAACCCCCCGATTGCGGACATCGACTCAGGGCGGGCGGTGGCCGCGACCAACGGTTTGATGCGCTCCACCAGTGTGTTGCCTGCCGCGATGTCGACGCCGGCATCGGCATAGGTGAGCTGTCCTGGGGGGGTAACGGCGTCGTTCATGGCTTGTGGTGGTGGCTATTGTGACGCGCCATTCTACTGAGGTGAGCGTCCGTTCCGGTGGTTATACCTCGTAAAATGGGCTGTTCCCTGGACTCCAGCCCGTCTCGAAATCCCGCTATGCTGCAGAAATCTCTCCCCGGGGAACGAACGAGCCTCCCTGCGGCCCGTTGTCTTGTCATCGTGGCACTATGGCTGTTCGCGACCAGCCTGCCCGCTTCGAATCTGGATGATCTCTACCAGGCCACTGTCCCGGTGGCGGACCGCACCGACGTACAGCGTGATGCTGTTACGGAAACCGGCCTCACGCTGGTACTCCAAAAACTGACCGGCGTGAAAGCAGCGCAGATCGCGTCGATGGTCCAAGGCGCATCGTTGTCGGCGCAGCGCGCGCTGATCAGTTACCGGTATCTGGAGGGCGACACTGCCGCCAGCGCCATCCGTCTGACCTATGACCCGCAAGTGGTGGAGCGGATCGCCGTGGAACTCGGGCTACCTTATTGGGGAACTGAGCGGCCCCTGGCCCTGGTGTGGCTCGCCCTCGACGATGGTGGTCGCCGGTTACTGAATGCGGAAGACCGACCGGTCGGGCCGGCGGTGCAGCAGCGTGCGCAGGAGCGCGGCATCCCGCTCATGCTGCCGTTGCTGGATCTCGAGGATTTGGACGCGATGACGCCGGGGACCGTATGGATGCAGGATCATGTCGTCTTGCAGCGGGCATCGGAACGCTATGCGGTGACCCTGGTTGGGGCGATTCATGTCCGATCCGATCCGCCGGGCGGAGCGGATGCGAGTTGGACGGTGATCATCGGGGATCACACGAGCCGGGGCACGGTTGAGGCTCCGGATGTGGCTGAAGCTGCCGTGCGTGCTGTGGATGCGATGGCCGATGCCATATTTGCGGAGTACGCGCGCCGTCCTCAGGCCGGATCGGGCCGCCCGTACGAAGTCACCATCTCGGGAATACGCCGGCTGGATCACTACCAGGCGGTGGCACGGCAGCTCGAGTCCCTGGATGGTGTGGTGACGGTCCGCCCGGCACGGGTTGCAGGTGACTCCGCCACGTTTCAAATCTCCTATTTCGGGACCGCGGAAGACCTGCGCAAAAGGCTGCTGTTGGAGCGGATTTTCATCGCGTCGGAGCCGGACAGGGTGTCTCCTTCCTCTGTCGGCGACTCGGTCCAACGGTTCCACTTTGTCACGGTACCGTGACAAAGTGGCCCGGTAACTGATCGGCGACCGCTACAAGTCGTGGCCAGCCAGCCGCCGTTGTCTCTCGTGTTGCGCGCCGGTCAGACGTTCGACAGCTATGTGGTAACCCCGAAGCAAAATGACATCGCGGTGACAGCCTTGCGCCGGTTGATTCATCAGGATGAATCGGGGAGTCCCGGTGATCGGTTGCTCCTGGTCTGGGGACCGCCCGGCTGCGGCAAGACCCATCTGGCGGTGGCCGCCGCTTGGGAGGCTCAACAGTGCGGGCAGAGGGTCGCGATGCTGGATCTGGCGGGTGATGAGCCGGTCTCGCCGAGTTGGCTGGAAGCGTTGCATGGGGTCGAATTCATCGTTCTGGAGGGGCTTCATCTAATCCCTGGCGAGCAGGAATGGGAAACGGCGTTGTTTCGTCTCGTTGATAAGGTGCTTTTGGCCGGTACGACCCGGATGATGGTCACCTCCCGGATGCCGCCTGCAAAGCTGAGCTTCGCTCTGGCAGACCTCGTCAGTCGTCTCCAATGGGGGCTGACAGTCGCATTACGCATGGCAGAGCAAGCTGCGCTTGCGGAAATTCTTGAAATCCGTGCTCGCCGCCTAGGCTTGGGCGTCGAAAAGCCGGTGATCGAATATTTGCTGACGCGCTATAAGCGGGACCTGCCGGCCCTACTTGCGTTGCTCGATGAACTCGACCGCGCAGGCTTGGCGGCCCAGCGACGTCTCACCGTGCCGTTTGTGCAGCGCCATTTGCGCGACAAAGAGCTGTCCTGTCGATAGATGTAGATCGCGGCCCCCATGTGGCCGCGGGTCTACAGGATTTCCAGAACCGTCTCCGGCGGGCGCCCAAGCGCCGCGGCGGTGTCAGTTGCAACGATCGGCCGTTCGATGAGTACGGGGTTCTCCACCATCGCTTCGATTAGGGCCTCGTCGGCCAAGGTGTCATCGGCCAAATTCAGTTCCTTGTACGGTGCCTCTTTGCGGCGCATCAGCTCCCGCGGTCTCATGCCCAGGAGTTGCAGCAGCCGGGTCAGCTGTGCGGAGTCGGGCGGAGTCTTCAGGTATTCGATGACCGTTGGTTCAACGCCACGCTCGCGCAGCAGAGCCAGCGTCTGCCGCGATTTGCTGCATCTCGGGTTGTGATAGATGGTTACGCTCACCTTGGCGAGTCTCCTTGCTGCGCCTTGCTCGGCGCGAGTTCGTGAATGTCAAAAAAATCGTTGGTTTCGATCAGCGCGTTCGGGCGCGCGGTGATCTCTCTTGCATCGAGGGTCAATGTCAACGGCTGCTCCCGGGACAGCGCATCGCGCTGGCTGATAACCAGTGTGCGTTGCGTATCTTCGTTGCGCTGCTGTACGAGCAGTGCCGCTTGCGGCAAGCTCGGGAGATTCGCCGTGCGAGCCAGCGTTGGGCGCACTTTCGACGCAAGCAGCTGAACGCCGACCACCAGGTCGTCATCCCGATACCGCAACCGTCGTACGACAGCGGGTATCCAGCCAGCTTGGCCGCCGAACCCCTTCAATCCAAGAAGATCACCCACCTGTACCCGTTGGTGTCCCGTGGAGCCGCGCAGCAGGCCGACTCCCTGGGCGCTGGCATTGATCTGCCGCCACTGCTCGGATCTGTACGCGGCAGGTCCGCCAAAATTGATTCCACTGTGGGCATCACCGCTGAGCTGGACGGCCTCTTCCTCGTCGCCTGCCGTGGCCCCACCATCCAGCATCGAGTGCAGGGCAGAGATGCCCCGGACAACCTCTACTTCGGCGTCCAGATCGATACGACGGTGCTGCCGCCGTGGCCGCTGCGCATAAAGATCAGCCAGACGCCGCAAAAAGGGCAGATTGCGGGGTCCCAATTGGTCTCGCATGACAGGCGGTAACGCGGATGGTTGCTGTGAGCCCAGTTGCTCGACGAGTTGCTCGACGAGTTGCGCGAGATGCTCAGCAACAGGATTGGTGTCAAGAAAGCGGCCGCGCGCCGGATCGCCGCGCAAATCGTAATCGCCCGAATCCGCCGGCCCGCCATCTGCCGCGAAGACGTCGAGGTGATGTCCACCGGAGGTCCCCACGGCTGCGGCCGGATCCAGTAATTGTGCCTGGGAGGCAAAGGTTCGGACGAGCGCCTCTACCAGTCGCAGCTCCGCCGGCGTCAGCCGGTTGGGATCGGCGAGTTCCAGCAGCAGCGCCTCCTTGTATCGAGCGTGCCACGCCCGGATAGGGGTGGCGTCATTCCGCGTGCCGAAGCGATACAATTCGTGGAGTTCCTGCCAGACGCCGGCTGCCGGAGTCTGGTAACCCAGATAACCTACGGTGATGGCGTCGCACAGGGCGCCGACGGCGCCGGCCACGCCGTGCCGCGACAGTTCACCGTCTGCTTCGCGTGCGATGATTTCGTAGCCGGTTGCCAGCGTCCGGAACAGCTTTTCCAGACTTCTGACAATGCGCCGGTTTGCCCTTGGAAGTGGATGTGGCTGACCCATGAAGTGCGGCAGTAATGCCGAGCGGATCTGGTCAACCTGGGTGGCGTGGCGGTCGAGCAATGCGTGGCGCAATTGCGGTGTCAGGCGGCAACCGTTGGTTCCGGCAAGCGCCTGATACACCAGCCGAGTCGTCGCCGCCACATCGGCGGTGGGCAGGTTTCGGACCCACGCATCGAGTTCCTTGACGGACAGTGGCAAGGTGGGATCGACGTGGCTGGACTGGGCCGGCAGCGTCAGATTCAGTCTGTCAGGGATTATCACGACTTTCGTCACCGGTCACACCGCGAACCGCGCATTGGTCGGATTACTGAGGAGAACAGTATGGAGTTCCGACATTATCTTATCCACGGGCGGGTGCAGGGGGTGTGGTTTCGTGCCTATACCCGGGATCATGCGACGCGATTGGGTGTACGCGGTTGGGTGCGCAATCTTCGAGATGGGGGCGTGGAGGCGGTTGCGGCGGCGGATGTCGCGGTGTTGGGTGAGTTTGAAGCCTTGCTGCGTGTCGGACCGGAACGCGGCCGAGTGGACGAGGTGCAGATCGCAGAGATGACAGCCGTGGAACTTCCGTCCGATTTCACCATCCGGCCCGATTCAGACGGCACGGACGCGACGGATCAGCTCGCTGACGGCGCTCGACAAGGGTAAATCCACGCCTTTGCCGGTGGCACGCGGTTTGTACTCCAGCGCGTCCTTCTCCAGTCCCTTGGCGCCCACTACCACGCGGTGTGGAATCCCGATCAGGTCCATGTCGGCGAACATCACGCCCGGACGCTCGGCGCGGTCGTCCAGCAGTACCTCGACGCCGGCCGCGCGCAGGTCGGCATAGAGCTTTTCCGTCGCCTCACGCACCTCGGCTGATTTGTGGTAATTGATCGGTACGATGGCGACGTCGAAGGGGGCGATCGCGGCCGGCCAGATGATGCCGTTCTCGTCGTGGTGCTGCTCGATCGCGGCCGCCACGATGCGGCTCACCCCGATGCCGTAGCAGCCCATCTGCAGTATGCACTCAGTACCGGATTCATCCAGCACCGTAGCGTTCAGCGCCTGGCTGTAGTTGTCCCCCAGCGAAAAGATGTGGCCTACCTCGATGCCGCGCACGATCTGCAGCGTGCCGTCGCCATCCGGGCTGGGGTCGCCCGCCACCACCAGCCGCAGGTCGGCGCTCTGCGGTTCCGGCAGGTCGCGGCCCCAGTTCACGCCGGTGAGGTGATAGCCGGTCTCGTTGGCGCCGCAGACAAAGTCGGCCAGGGCTCCGGCGGCAACGTCGGCGATGACCGGAATCTCCAGCCCGACCGGGCCGATTGAGCCCGCATCCGCGCCGCAGGCGGCCCGGATTTCCGCTTCGCTGGCGAAGGTCAGGGGCGCGGCAACCGCCGGGTGCCGCTGCGCCTTGACCGGATTGAGTTCATGGTCACCGCGCAGCACCAATGCCACGACGGGCGCCTCGTTACCTTTCACCAGCAGGGTATTTACCGTCTGGTCGGCCGAGACATCTAATGCGGCACACACCTGTTCGATAGTGCTGATCCCCGGCGTCGCCACGCGGTCTCGGCTGGTCCCGGCCGCCGGACGTGCTCCCGCGGGCGGCGCCGCCGCAAGCTCCACGTTGGCAGCGTAGTCCCCGCCGCTACTGAAGGCGATGGCGTCTTCCCCCGAATCCGCCAGTACATGGAACTCGTGGGAGGAGCGGCCGCCGATGGCGCCGGTGTCCGCCTCCACGGCGCGGTAATCGAGCCCGGCCCGCTCGAAAATCCGGCAATAGGTAGCGTGCATCCTGCGGTAGGTATCATCCAGCGACGCGTCACTCAGGTGGAAGGAGTAGGCGTCTTTCATCAGAAATTCGCGTGC
>JAYZWP010000429.1:0-12861 GCA_036142245.1 Pseudomonadota bacterium
TGTAAATGCCGTAGCGCCGCGCTTCTTCGCCATAAACGGCGCCCAGCACCGGCAGGCCGAGTGAAATGGTATTGCTGAAACCGCAGGCGAGCATCAGCACGCCGACCTGCGGCTGCGTCAGCGGCCCCCACAGCCGGCGGGAAAAGCAGAGCCAACCCAGGCCCGTGCCGGTAAAGACACCCAGCGCTGTCAGCACGGGCACCCAGATCAGTTCCGACGACAGCGTCACCCGGGTGACCACATCCAGCACCAGCGCCGGGTAGAAAACGTACATGACCAACTGGTTGATGGTCTGCCGCGCCGCGGGCGCCTGCATTCCGCCGGGCCGCAGACGACGCAGCAGGTAACCGACCACGATGATCAACCCCACCGGCGCGAGGGCTTGATTCAGCACCGCCAGAATGGAGGCCACGTAAGTCAGGAATGCAACTGGGTCGGGGGTTGGGCGGCGGCGAACTTTATCACGTCGGCGCACGGTGACCCGGCCCGGCCAGCCGCCGCAACCGGCGTGCTAAAGTCGATCATTCCCTGCCAACCCTACCGATGAGGGGATTTCGTCCACGCGGCAATGAGTCAGGATATAGACGCCCACATCGCGTTTCAGAACGGTATCCTGCCCCGGGTCTCCCGCACCTTCGCGCTGACCATTCCCTGTCTGCCGGAACCTCTGGCGCAGGTGGTAGCCAACGCCTACCTGCTGTGCCGTATCGCGGATACCATAGAAGACGACCCCGCCCTGCACGCCCATGAAAAGGCGATGTTCGGCGCCTGGTTGACCGCGACCGTTGCCCAGACGCGGCCGACCGACGGCTTCGGTCAGGAACTTGCAAGTCGGCTCGCGCCGCAAACACCGGCCGCCGAACGGCTCCTGGTTGCGGAAACCGACCGTGTGGTATCCGTGACCGCCAGTTTCACGGCGACCCAGATAGCCGCCATCGAACGTGCGGTCGGGGTGATGACCACCGGCATGGCGGACTTCCAGCACAACGACTCCGGTCAGGGTGTCGCGGATCTGGCGACCCTGAACCGGTACTGCTACCACGTCGCGGGGGTGGTAGGCGAATTACTGACAACGCTGTTCTGTGAACATGCCGGCACCATCGCGGCCCGACGCTCCGACTTACAACCCCTGGCGGTGTCCTTTGGTCAGGGCCTGCAGATGACCAACATTCTCAAGGATGTCTGGGATGACAGGGAGCGCGGCGCGTGCTGGCTACCGCGCGATGTTTTTCTGCGTCACGGCGTGGATCTGCGCCGTGCTGACCAGGTGGTCCCGGGCCGGCACTTCAGCTCCGGCGTGCAGGAATTGGCTGCCATCACCCGCCAGCACCTTCATTCGGCTCTGCTTTATGCACGTACCATTCCCCGGCAGGAACCGGGAATCCGGACCTTCTGCCTCTGGCCGGTGGGGATGGCGTTGCTGACGTTGAGGAAGATCAGCCGCCATCCGGAATTTCGCAGCGCAGAGCAGGTCAAGATCTCCCGGCGCAGTGTGCGTCTGAGCAGACTTGTTACGAACCTCGCGGCCCGCAGCAACCTGATGCTGGGTTTTCTGTTCGGTTCCATGGAACGGGCGGTATCCCTGGTACCGGGCCGATCGTCCCTGCTGCGCGGCGGTGATACCGGATGAACCGCGACGACCAGCAACAGAACGCTACCCGGTCCGGCGCCGCCGCCATGCGGCGCCCCCTGCGGGTAATTCTGGCGCAACCGCGCGGCTTCTGCGCCGGCGTGGTGCGCGCTATCGAAGTGGTGGAGCGCGAACTGGACCATTACGGTGCCCCGATCTACGTACTGCATGAGATCGTCCACAATCAGCGGGTGGTCGCGGATCTGCGGGCGCGGGGTGCGCGCTTTGTGGAGTCGCTGACCGAAGTGCCCGCAGGGGCCCGGGTGGTATTCAGTGCCCATGGCGTACCGCGCAGCGCGGTCATCGAAGCGGCAGACCAGGGCCTTGCCGCCACCGACGCAACCTGTCCCCTCGTCACCAAGGTCCACGTGCAGGGGCAGCGCTACGTCGATCAGGGATGCGAACTGCTGCTGATCGGGCACGCCGGCCATCCGGAAGTGATCGGCACTCTGGGACAGATTCGCGGCCCGGTTTCACTGATCGAAAACCTCGAAGACGCCCAGCGAGTCGAGGTTGCCGATCCGTCCAGGGTCGCTTACGTGACCCAGACGACCCTTTCCGTGGACGATACCCGCGCCATCATCGAAGTGCTGAAATCACGCTTCCCCGATCTGCGCGGCCCGGACGTGCGCGACATCTGCTACGCCACTCAGAATCGCCAGAACGCGGTGCGTCAGTTGGCCGGTCAGGTGGACCTGGTGCTGGTGGTAGGCGCCGCCAACAGCTCCAACTCGCGACGCCTGGTCGAAGTCGCCCTCGCGGCGGGCTGCGATGCCTACCGCATCGCCGAGGCCGGCGACATGCGGCATGAGTGGCTCGACGATGTCGACACTCTCGGTATCACGGCGGGTGCGTCGGCCCCGGAGATTCTCATCGAGGAACTCCTGGATCGCTTGCGGTCGCTGCGCGAGGTGACCGCAACGGTCGCGCCCGGCCCGGACGAGACCATCGTCTTCAAGCCGCCAGCCAATCACCGCGCGCTGCTGACCCCTTCCTGACCACCCTGCCGGCCGCATCCCCGCCTGCCCCGGGGAGATTCGACCCCTGCCTACACGGTGGTCTTGCGGCCCTTGGTTTTACGGGCCCCCACCACGGGTGAATTTTTCCGCCCGGCCGCCTCGCGTCGTGCGAGACGGCCCACCAGGCGGTCGAAAAGGTGCAGGGAAGCCCGATGCAGATGGATCATTTCCAAAGCACCGCTGGAGATCAATTCCCCTTTCCCGGCATCCGTCAGGGCGCTGAATTTCTGCTCGTCCAGGGTCTGGAAACCGGCCAGGGACAGCGCCTCGCCGGAGCGTAATTGGATCTTCGCGTGCATCGGTGCCAACAGCCCGGCGTCGGACAGCACCCTGGCCGCATCGACGGTGCGGGTCCTTTGAAGTTGAAACTCCCGCAAGAACGCAACGGCCCGTTGCAGGAATTGTGACTGCGCACCACTCTCGGTGAACAGAGGCTCGCCGTCCTGTTCATTGAACCCCGTATATCCGGCATCGAGGCACACCGTGTAGGTCTCGCTACCCGCCGACGCGCCGGCGAGAATAAAGGGGTACATGCGGGCGTAGGCGGGCACATAACGGGCATCCCAACGCCCGCCGGGCGTAACGAACAGATTCCGCTGCGGTCTGAGACCTACGACCGCCACCGGAAAGGGACCCTGCCCCTCGTCGAGAAAGACGACCGGATACTCGACACAGACTTTCGGTAATTCCGGCAGGGTGACCGGCAGCGCATTCGCCTTTGCCGCGAATTCAAAGCCGTCGGCCTGTTTCAGCCGCCAGTTCGCGTGCCGCCGCGCATCCAGCGGCACAGCGCTCTCGAAAAAAAGCGGCTGTGACCCGATGGACACGGGGACTGACCGCGGGTTTTCGCTGTTAACGGACATCGCTCGTTACATCACCTCTATACCGGATGCGAAGACTTCCCGGCCATCCAGGGTGTGGAAACGCTGCACCACTCGGGCACGCGGCATGGACAGGGCAACCTGGACTCCCTGGTCGCTCCCGAACTCCCCGCACACCCGGCCGCCAGCACCGATACAACCCACGGCGGAAGGATCCCAGCTCGCGTCGAAGTCGCCAAACTCGGCGTCAAAACCGTCGTCGAACTGGTCGAAATCGTCGTCTTCCTCCTGATCCGGCGGCAGCTTGATACCGGGCGCGATGATATCGAAGATGCTCAGCGACAGATCGTACAGGGCCGGATCGATATACCCCTCCTCGTCGATGGTGGACTGCTGCGACTCGCCGGCCGCCGCCAGGGCCTGGTTGGCGGCCTGGTTTTGCAGGTTACCGCCGATAAAGACGATGCCGGCCAGGACGTTGCCGAACAGAGTGTCGGTATCGAACGTCGGCGTGGCCGCCTGCCGCGAGGTCGCCGGGGAAACGATAAAGGCATCCCCTTCACTCTGCACGAAGATGTTGGTCGCGTTCGTGGCCAGCGGATTCGTCTGCCGGGTGCCATCCGACGTACCGATGAAGTTGCCGGCCATGGCATCCAGGTTGGCGGCACCGATCTGGAAATCGGCATTCACCGCGTTCAGCAGCGTCGAGGCGTTGTCGGCCAGGATATCCCGACTGGCGTAAAGCAAGACGTTGCCGTCGCTGCCGCCGGAGACAACGTTCCCCTGCAACAGAAGGTCCGCCTCGCCGACCGTGACTCGCCCCCCCGTTGGTCGCGCCACACCGGCCAGCAACGCGATCTCTCGCGCCGCCGCTACCACATCGACGCCGGGAACGGTTCCGTCGCCGATGGTCATGGTACCGTCGGAAGCGAAGCGGATCGCTCCGGTCGAGGAGGTCAGACTGTTTACCTGCACCGCTTGATTCACCGCGACCTGGATATCCCCGTCAGCGGCGATATCGACGGCGGGCGTCGCCACCTCCAGCGGCCGCAGATCGCCCACGCCACCACCCGCAGTGATCAGCAGTTCACCGGCGATGATATCCAGGGCAGCCTGCGGAATCGGCGGCGCATCATCTCCGGTCGCCAGGTCGTTGATGTTCCCGGCGGTGGTCAACTCAACAGTTCCCGCGCCGGCATCGAGCAAACCGATATTGTTCTGTACGCCGGTAAGCGTCGCGGTAATCGGCCCGTTGACCGCCGCGGTGCTCAGGAACACCCCGCCCGTTCCGGCGTCGATGGCTGCAACGTTCAGCGCCTTGTTCTGGGCGATGCGGATGCTGCCGCTGCCCGGAGCCGAGGCAACGAGCTGGCCGGCGATATCAATAACGACATTACCGCCGTTGTTGTCGATACTCCCCGAGGCGCCACTCGCGATCAGCGTCAGATTGCCGCTGCCCGGGTCGGTCGTGGTCACAGTCGCCCCGTCCAACACCAGGTCACTGCCCTGCAGGACGAGAGAGTCCGGCGAGGTCAGTGTCGCGACCGTCAGAACGCCGGCTCCGTCAGGCCGTCCAAACACCCGTTGCGTAAAACCGTCCGCCAGGGCCTGATAGTCGGTCTGCGTAAAGTCGAGCCGGCCAGGCGTGTCGCCATCCGGGAAGGCCAGAAACATGCCCAGATTCGGATTGCTGGTGCGCAGTACGACCTCGCCACTGCCCCGGATACTGCCGGACCCGCCGAGGAAATCGATCTCATCCGCAGACACCGTCAGCGCGTTGCCGCCGGCATTGATGCCGTGATCGATGGTCACCGACGGCGCCGCAAACTCGACAGCCGAGACCAGCGCTGTTTCGACACCACTGACGCTGGTCATGGTAATCGGCGCGGTGGAGATGATACGCGCCACGCCGAGCTGATCCACGACGCCGCCGCCGGCAAGCGCCGGATCGGGCCCATCCTCGAAAACCACCTGACTGGCGGTGATATTAAGCTGATTCAGGGGTGCTCCAAACGCGTCGACCAGACCACCCGTCGACGATTCCGCCTGAAAGAAGGAGCCAACTTCGTTGCGGAAGAAAACATTTCCCGCACCGCCCTGCGATACCAGATTGAGGCTGTTGAATTCGCTGGTGGCCGGATTCCCGTTCACCGCCTCACTGGCGAGGCGGCCTTCGAACGTAATGTCCCCCGCCGTGGAGGTGAAGGTGATGCCATCGGTGCCGATCAGCACGTCGCCGTTGAAGAAGATCGACGCGGCGGTGATATCGGAGTTACGCACCACCGACGGGCCGTTGATCTCCAGCGCACCGTCTCCGGAAAACTGTGGATCGCCTTCCGTGAAGATGATGAAGCCGGTCAGCACCAGCAGATCCTTGACGTCGGAAAAGGTTCCCGCGTTCAAACCCGTGCTGTTCAGGGAGATCGGATGGGTACCGCCAACGGGCACGCCGATCTCTATCCGTTCGAAGTGATCGGCGTTGGCGGCAAACTCGACGGTGGAAATATTGAGGATACTGCCGGCCGGATCCGTCTCCGTGCCACCAACGCTGATGTCCCGGAACTGATCGCGGGGCTGCAGAAACAGTGCCCCGGAAGAAAGGGCGCCGTTACCGGTGCCCTGCCCGGCAATGCTGCCGACGCCACCCAGAAAATCTATTTCGTCCGCCTGAACCTCCAGGTTCAAAGCGATGTCGATGCTCGAATTGAACGTCGCATGACTCGCCGTGACGGTGACATCGTCTAGCAACAACCGGACGGGGGAGTTGTAAATCTGAGCCCCACCGGTCGCATAGTGGGTGCCGTCCAGGTCGGTTCGCGCAGCGGTGGCTGTGAGCGAGCCGAGCGGCGTCGAAGCACCGACATCCTGCTGCAAATTCAGCACACCGCCGGTCCCGGCGATCAGCACCAGGTCGGTGGCTGCACCGTCATCATTGACGGTACCTGAGACCGTGATGTCCGCGCCGCCGGTGTTGCCCCCTTCGGTCGTGTCTATCGTGATGCTGCCGGGGGTACCGAGAACCACCGCGTCATCGATCAACACCCTATTGCCGAACGTGCCGATATCGGCATTCAGGGTCGTGGTCGCATCAGCGCCGGTCAGGGTAATAGCCGCATCCCCGGCACCGGTAATCTTTCCGCTCACCGTGATGGAACCACCGTCCGGCGCGCGTATCTGCGTCGGGTCACGGAAGGTGATGGCGTTCACGACAATCACTCCGGCGCCGTCACCGCGCCCGATGGTCAGGCTGCTGAATCCATCATCCAGCGCCGCGATGTCATTCGTCGACAGTGATAATGTCCCCGCTGCACCGTCGCCCACGCCGATGGAAGTGGCAACGCCCACGGTCTGCAGCAGAAGATTTCCGCTGCCGTCGATACTGTCGTTTCCCCCAGAGAAATCGATCTCGTCCGCGGTGACGGTCAGGTCGGTCGCATTCGCGGCAAGACTGCTCTCAAAGGCCACGCTGCCGCCGGCCGCCGTCTGCAGCGTCAGGGTAGGCTGATTGACCATCACCGGCGATTTGTAGAGTTGTGCGTCGGCAAAGACATCCGCCGTCAGCGTTAGCGAAACCGCACCCGCCTCGATGGTCAAAGCACTCAGCGCATCTCCCGCCGCCCCGACCTGGGCTAGAGCAACACTTCCCGCGCCACCAATCGTCAGATCCTGGCCTGGTCCGAGGATTCCCGCGGTACTTGTCAGCGTCCCCGCATCCGCTTGGATACGGGTATCCCCGGTAAGTGTGATGCCGCCCGACACGATGTTCGTGCCGCCCACGTTGCGCAGCGCGCCGCCGGAGGCGACACCTGTGCCAACCAGGCTGAGCGCATCGGTCGTGCCAACACCATCGAGTTCGAGCGCGGCACCCGTCCCGGTGACAGTCGTACCGCCAGCCGCGCTGCCGAGGGTTCCCGCTCCCGTAAGCCGCACAGCGCCACTGTTGATGGTCGTCGTGCCGCTGTAGCTGTTCGCCCCGCTCAGCGTAAAGGTCCCCGCACCCGCCTTGGTCAGTCCACCCGTCCCGCCAATCACACCGCCATACGCGGTGTCACTCCCGTCACCGGTGGTCAGAACATGACTCCCCAGACTCACCGTCGTACCCGCCACACCAGACAGCGACCCAAGGGTCTCGTCCGACAGCAGCGTCAGGTCCGCTCCCGCGGTATCAAGCACCACCGCACCCGCGTCCGACAGCGCACCACCACCCTGTAACGCCAGACTCCCCCCGCTGACCGTCGTCGTGCCGCTGTAGCTGTTCGCTCCGCTCAGCGTAAAGGTCCCCGTACCCGCCTTGGTCAGTCCAAAGGTATTCCCCCCGTCGCCGATGGCTCCCTGAATCCGGTTGGTGACCGCGGCGATGGTCGTGATGCTGACGTCACCCGTCAGGGTGACCGGCACATTGGGAAGATCGAACCCCGACACGGTACCGGTGGTGCCACCCGCGAAGTCACTGGTAATGCCGGTCATGGTGAAGGCGGTCGGGCCCGTCTCGATGCCGGTATCCAGTGTCGTGACGACGAAACTGGCACTCTTGAAGACCGCGGAGTCGATATCCAGCAGGCCGCCATTGGTGATCAGATCGCCCAGGGCGGTATCGGGCCCGGCATTGCCGACATCACCTGTAAAGGTGATGTCGCCGAAAAAGCCGCCATCCTCGGCATCCAGGGTCAGCGGGTTGGCAAAGGTCGCCTCGCTGTCCAGCGCCGCCAAGAAGGTGATGGGATGACTGCCGCTGTCGAGCAGGATACCGTCCCCGTTGGTCTGATCCGCCTCGACGATGACCCGCTGACTGAACACGAAATCCCCGGCGCTGCAGGCCAAAAGACCGCACCCGCCGACCACTCCGAAAATACGGTCGTCACGCAGAATCAGGGTGTCGCTTCCCGTGAGCAGGAATCCGTCACCCGCAGCGGCCGGCGTACCGTCCTCGACAAAGCTGCCGCCTGTTCCCGCGGCGATGGCCACGCCGTCGATCAGGCTGACCTTGCCGCTCCCACCGCCCTTCAGGGTCACCGTATGGCTGGCCGCCCCGCCCCGGCCGACAGTGATCTGCACGAAGTGATCCTGCAGTTGCCCGAACTCCGCCTGCGACAGATAAAGGCCGGTACCCGGATCGGCGCCGCCGATCTGGATGTTGGCGGTGGGATCGACCGGTCGCAGGATCACCCGCCCGACGGAATCGAGCGGATCCGCGGTCGGGTCGGAGGGGTCGGCCACGTCCCCCGTACCATTGCCGGACACCGGACCGTTGAAGTCGATCTCGTTGGCGGTGATGTCGATGACCACGGCGCTGCGCCCCGGGTCACTTTGAGCGAGGCCGCCGACTGTCACGTCGATCGCCTGAAAACTCGCTGTTTCAGCGCTGATTACCGTCAAGTTGGCAAGCGGAGACGTTCCGCCGACGGCGCCGGTTACCATCACGTCACCGAGCGTGCCGGCGCCGCCATTGCCGGTATCCAGAATCAGGCTCTCTGCTGCCCCGGCACCGTCCGCGTCGAGGCGACCGGAAACAACGATGTCGTCGCCGATAGCTCCGACGGTCGACAGGGTGACGGCGCCGTCACCCGTCAAAATGACATCACCGATGAGATTCAGGGAACCGGCGACGGTCCGGTTAACGTCGCTGGCCAGGGTGATGGTGCCCTTAGCGCCATCCGTAGCGCCTCCGCCACCGCCGACGCCACCGGCCGCATTCAGGTCACCGTCGACGCTCGCCGCACCGCCAGCGGAGGTGAGCAGAATGTCGCCACCGGCACCACCGTCATCGTTGACTGCCGCACCGTCGCTGCCGGAGACATCAACTCCCGGGATCGAGACGCTGCCGCCGGTTGCGTGCAGCGCCACCGTACCACCGGCGTTGCCGCCATCGGAGGCGACATCGGCGCCGCCACGGGCGGATAGGAGTCCCCCCGCCGATATCGTATCGGCGGTGATGTCGATGGTGCCGCCGACCTGATCGTCCGCGCCATCGACAGTCAATCCCGTGGTCAGTGTCGTGGTGCCGCTACCGACCAGCTGCGTGAACGACTTCGCCGTAAAAGCCGCATTCGCGTCCACCGCCGCCGCGCTGTTGATCAGCACATCCCCGAGTACCAGCCCGCTCCCACCGACAACATCATCAAAGGCGACGTTGCCGCTGCCCGCGGTCAGGGTCAGACCTTCGGTAAACGCAGTCGCCGATCGCACGGTGCCGGAAAAGATGATGTTTCCGCCGCCCGACCCGGTGCTGACCGCTCGATTCACGCCGCCGGCAAGCACCAGGTTGCCGTTCAAGGTCACGGTGCCACCCGCACCCACGGTATCCGCGGCGCCGCCCGAGGCATCGATATCACCATTCAGGGTGATTTGCGGTGTTGCGTTGGTGGAGGTGATCGTCACCGTGCCACCGACCCCTGCGCTGTTCGACGAAGTGGTCGGCACGCTGCCCCGCGCATTGATCGCCACAACACTCACGGTATCACCCACCAGCGTCACGGCCCCCGCGTTCCAACCCTGCGCATCCGCCACATCCGCCCCACCGTCGGTGGTCACGGTTCCACTCAAGGTGATCATGCCACCCGTCGTAATGTCCACCGGGCCGCCATCGCTATCGTCCGCTCCGGTGGTGGTCAGACTACTGTCAAAGGTGGTTGCATCCGTGCCCGCGCTCTGCGTGAACGATCTGGCGGTAAAGGCCGCATCGGCGTCCAGCGCCGCGGCACTGTTGATCAACACATCGCCCAGTACCAGCCCGCCACCACCCACAATACCGCTGAAGGTGACGTCCCCGCCCCCCGCCGTGAGGGTCAGATCCTGGCTGAAGGCAGACGTGGACTGCAGTGTGCCACTGAACGTCACGGCGCCGTCGACGCCCGACGAGTCATCCGTGGTGTCAATGACGAGCGAATTGCCCAGGCTCACGGGGTCATTGAGCGTCACGTCTCCCGGGGTACCCGCATCGTCTCCGGTAAATATGGCGCCGTTCAGGGTGATCCCCGCGGCGCCGCTCAGGCTCACCTGGTTGATGTCGTCGCTCGCCGCGTCGGTGCCGATCTGCCCCACGGTCACGCTGCCGGTCCCCGCCTCCAGGGTCACATCCTCGACGCTGGTACCGGTGATGGCCGCCACTGCAATGTTCCCGCCACCGCCACCGGTATCGATCGTCAGGTGCGAGCCGTCCTCCAGCGCGATGGTGCCGGTGGTAAAGCTGATGTCGGCGTTATTCGACAGAAACCCGGTAGCAGCGCCGCCGGCAAGGCTGAAACCGGTATCGGCGGTGAGGTCGAACCCCCCGTCCGCATCGTAGTAGGTGCCGCCAAAGGTGGTGCTGTCGTCCGCCTCGCCGGTGCCGTTGATTGTCACCTGCCCGGTCACGCCCGCGGCGCTACCGACACTGTCGCCAATGTCCCCGCCCAGAATCACCTGGTTGCCGGTGATGCTCAGCGCGCTCAACGCATCGCTCGCGCCGATGTCACCCTCCAGGGTGATGTTTCCGGCACCGGCGCCCGTGCCGGCAATCAGCGTCAGGGAAAAGGTGTTGCCCGTGGTGCTGTCCACGCTGCCGCCGCCGGAGTCGTCGAGTATCTCGATATTGCCGCCCGCGCCTGCGTTGTCGGTCTTGATCTGCACGTCAGCAGCCAGCAGCACAGCGTCGTCGATCACCACCGCGCCGCTGTCGGTATCGATGTTCGCCGTCAGCGTGGTGGTCGAGCCGCTGCCGTTGACAGTAAAGCCCCCCCCACCGTTGAGGTCCAGCGCGCCGCCCGCTGTCTGCACCACATCCGCCGCACCGGCTTCGATGGTCAGCCCCGTATTCGCAAGGGTCAGCACGCCATCGTTCGCGGAGTCGTCCAGCGTGACGCTGCCCGACTGGGTGCCGGCATGACCGATGACTATGGTCTCTACACTGCCCTGCACCAGATCCAGGTGTCCCGCCTCGGTCAGATTCAGATCGCTGCTCTGCACCCCGTCATCGCCCACCAGAATGGTGCTGGCGTCAGTCGCGCCCCGAAACACCACTTCCTGGGTGTCGGCACCAGCTCCCGCCAGCGTCGCACCACCCGCCAGCGTGACGCTGTCCGACGTCAACACCAACTGACCCTGACCCGGCGTGCCCGTGTCGCCGGTCACCGTCAGCGCCACCCCGGCAACGTCAATATCCCCCGTCAACTCGATCTGACTCGCCGTCACCGCCCCGTCAATATCGACCAGGGCACCGGCCGCGGTGAAGACACCGATATCGGTGGTCGCCCCGCCGGCACCGAGGGTCACCGTCCCGCTGCCGGCTTGCAGGTTCAGGTCGCGCGCGCCGCCACTGCCGGCGACCGCTCCGGAAAGTGTGATGTCCCCGACGCTGGCACCCGTGTTGATGAGTCGGTCAGCAACGACAACCACGTCGTTGTTGAGCAGCACCGTTCCGCCCGCACCCTGAGCACCGGCGCCGTCGCCCGCGCCGCCACTGGTGTCGATATCCCCGCCCAGGGTGATGGTTGGATCACCGTCTGTCGCCGTCAGGGTCACCGCGCCACCCGCGCCACCGTCCAGGCCGCTGCCAACGGCAGCCGTACTGCCGATCGCCGTGATCGCACCGGCATCTACATCACCGCCGGACAGCGTCACCGCGCCGGCATCCTGGCCAATACCCGTCGCCACACCACCCGTGGTGACAATCGCGCCGGTCACCGCGAGCGTCCCCGCGGTCGTGGATTGCCCCGCCAGCAGGTCTACCTGTCCGCCGGGCGTATCAGCGGCACCAGTAGTGGTGATCCCGCCGTCCACCGTGATCGAGCGACTGGCCGCGAGGACCACTGCCCCGCCATCGGTGACTATGCTGCCGACGGTAATATCGGAGGTGGCCCCCGCCACAAACAGCCCACTTTCGTGCCCGGCCAGGATGGCAACGGCACCGCCGCCGCTGGCCTGGATGGTATCCCCGCTGTTCATCGAGAATCCGCCGGTGGCGTTATCACCGGAGCCGGTGTCGTTACGCGTGCGAAAAACGATGCTCACGCCGCTGCCGAGCGTGAGGGCGTCGTCGGTCAGGTCATCGATGATGATGTCATTCTGCGCCTCGAGCACAATCTGCGAGTTGACCCCCGCAAGCGTGTTTTCGAGAGTCGTTTCGGTAATGGTGGTCGGCCCGACGTCACCGAACGCCACATCCCCCTGAGGGGAAGCATCCGCCCCGCCGTCGGTGATGGTGATGCTGGCCGGATCGAGCAGCAGCGTGCCCCCGGCGCCCTGCTCGGCACCCAGATCCGCGGTGCCGGCGAACGCGAGGTTCTCCTTTCCCGATACCTCGGCAAAGCCACCGTCGCCATCGACGCCCGCCCCGCGCGCACTGATGGTGCCGTAGAACTGCGTCGAGCGATCGCTCCACACAATGATCCTGCCGCCGTCACCCGCCCCGGTG